>NZ_JADPJJ010000044.1:0-78177 GCF_023073375.1 Bradyrhizobium sp. 197
CGTAAACCTGCCGCGCATGATCGTCTCCGCCGATTCGAGATGATAAAGTGAATCATCAAGTCCCCTCCCTGGCGAGGCGTTTTTTCAGCAGACTGCTAGCGAAGCCTCAGCACCGGGCCTCCGACGGAGAACTGACCCGCTTCGATCGCGTGCTCGCCAATCCGCCATTCAGCCAGAGCTACAGCGCCAAGGACATGGAGTTCAAAGGCCGGTTCGTAAAATGGATGCCGGAAAAGGGCAAGAAAGCGGATTTGATGTTCGTTCAGCACATGCTGGCGGTCCTCAAGAGCAACGGCCACATGGCGACGGTGATGCCGCACGGCGTGCTGTTTCGCGGCGGCGAGGAGAAGGAGGCGCGGGAGCATTTCATCAAGCAGGGTTGGCTTGATGCGGTCATTGGTCTACCGCCCAGCCTATTCTACGGCACCGGCATCCCGGCCTGCATCCTCGTGATGAACAAGGAGCATGCTGAGACCCGCAAGGACGTGCTTTTCATCAACGCTGACCGGGAATATCGCGAAGGCAAGGCGCAAAACTTCCTGCGGCCCGAGGACATGGCGAAGATCGTTGACGTCTACCGCCGGCGGCAGGACGTGCCCGGCTATGCCCGCGTCGTGCCTGTCGGAGAGATTGAAGCGGAAGAGTTCAACTGCAATATTCGCCGCTATGTTGACAACGCGCCGCCACCCGAGCCGCAGGATGTCCGCGCGCATATTCATGGTGGCGTACCAGTGACGGAAGTTGATGCGTTGGAACGCTTCTGGCTCAACTATGGCGGTCTGCGCGATGCCTGTTTCTCGCCGCGCCATGGTGATGCGGCCTATTGCGATTTTGCCTTCGCCATCGCCCAAAGGCGCGACATTGCCGAATTGATCAAGGGCCATCCCGGTGTCTTAGCCTCGCATCAAGATTTCATGAACCGGCTGACGGCTTGGTGGGGCACCATTGAGCCAATGATGCAAATGCTCGCAAGCGGAAATGCGCGCGCAGACAACGTCTATGCTCTTCGGCGAGCGCTGATGGAAAAAGTCATCGAATCGTTTGCCGGAGAAACCCTGCTTAACCCCTTCCAGATTCGCGGGGCTATGGCGCGCTATGTCGATGGCCTGAAGACCGACCTCAAATCGGTGGCTGCAAGCGGCTGGGGCGCGGAGCTGATCCCCGACGATGAGATCCTGCAAAGCGAGTTTCCGGAACTGATCGAGCAACTGGCCGCGAAGCAAGCTCGGATAGACGAGGTGCAGACGCTTTTTGCTGCTGCCGATGAGGAAGGCTATGAGGACGAGGATGACAGCGGCGTTCTCGCTTCGACCGAGGTCAAGCGACTGAAGGACCTGCTCAAGTCGCAGGGCGCGGAACTGAAGGCGTTGGTCGGAACGGCGCAAGGGGCCGCGCCTGATCTGGTTGTCGAACTGGGGCTGCCCAAGGCCGCCGCGAAGCTGGGTAAGCTGGGCGATCCCGATTTCGCGGCTGTGCACCGGTTGGCTGCGGAGGCCGAAAAGGTGGGTGGCACTTCGCACTTTGCCGCTCCAATTCTAGCACTAGCGCAACAAGGGCAGGCGATAGTGGACGCCCTGGCAAACGCGGAAGGTCGACTGGTCCGGCACAAGGCGCTGGAGGATGAGGCCAAGGTGCTAAGGGCGGAGCTGCGCACGGCGGAAAAGAAGCGGGACGAACTCGTCGCAGCCGCCCGCGAAAAGATCACGCCGGAAGCCGCGCGAAGCCAGATCCTCGCCCGCTTTCGCAAAACCCTTTTCGACACTTATCGCGCCTACCTCGAAGCCGAACGACGGATCATGACGGCGGCTGTCGAGAAGCTGCACGACAAATATGCGGTGACGATGCGAGAGATAGAGGAAAGGCGCCGCAAGACGGCGAAGGAGCTGGACGATCATCTGAGAGCGTTAGGTTATGTCTGAGCAACTGCCCGTTGGCTGGTCGATCAAGCTACTCGGCGATCTGGCGCAGGTCGTCAGCGGCGGTACTCCTTCAAGGAACGTGCCCGACTTCTGGGATGATGGAACGATCCCTTGGGTCACTCCCACGGACATAACTGCTGCAAATGGAAGATACATCTCGGAATCGAAAGATAAGATTACGAAGCTAGGTCTAACGAGTTGCTCCGCGAGCATGCTGCCTCCCGGCAGCATCCTCATGACGTCACGCGCAACTCTTGGTGAAGCGAAGATTTCCACCATGTCAGCGTGTACCAATCAGGGTTTCAAGTCGCTGGTGGCTAACAAAGGCGTTTCGAGCGAATTTCTATACTACCAAATCCAGCGAACCAAACAGGAATATGCCCGTTTCGGCTCGGGCAGCACCTTTCTAGAAGTTAGCAAAAAGGACACCCTTGGCTTTCGCGTGTTGCTTCCGAAGGAAGCGAGCCAGATCAAAATCGCGGAAGTCCTCTCGCTGGTCGACGCCCAGATCGAGGCGACGCAGGCATTGATTGCCAAGCAGGAGCAGGTACGCGCCGGCTTGATGCAAGGCCTGTTCACGCGTGGCGTCGATGAACACGGCCAACTCCGGCCGCCCCGCGAAGAAGCTCCGCACCTCTACCACCAGACAGAACTCGGCTGGTTGCCCAAGGGGTGGGGCGCTGCTCGACTGTTACACCTAACTTCACGAATTGTAGATGGCGTGCACCATACGCCAACCTACGTCCCGCAGGGTGTGCCATTCATCACCGTGAAAAGCTTAACCGCCGGCAGAGGGATTGATACTCAACAAGGGAATTTCATTTCGCTTAGTGATCATCGCGTTCTCCAGATGCGGGCTGATCCAAGAGCAGGTGATGTCCTCGTGTCGAAAGACGGCACGTTAGGAGTAGCTCGTTATGTCAATGAATCAGTTGAAGAGTTCAGCATATTTGTTTCAGTCGCAATGCTGCGACCGATTGCCAGTTTGCTTCATCCGGCTTTCTTGTGCGAGTTTTTTGGAACGAGATTTTATGAGGCCCAGATGGGTTATCTTTCAGCGGGATCGGGACTAAAGCACATTCACCTCGAACACTTTCGAAAGTTTGTTCTGCCGCGGCCAGAGCTGTCGGAACAAGTCAATATTTTGGAAATTCTAAGTTCCGCCGATCAATGTCTTGTCGGATTGGAGGATGCGCTTGAAAAGCTCCGTCTCCAGAAATCTGGTCTGATGCAGGACCTGCTCACTGGCAAGGTGTCGGTCATGCCGATACGCGAAAGTGCCGCCGCATGAGCGAATACGCTCACGTCGAAAAGCCGTTGCTGACCCAGCTTGCTGGGCTCGGCTGGACGGTGATCGACCAAGGCAGCCAGATGATCCCCCAGGACGCAGCGGCGTCGCTGCGGTCGAGCTTTCGCGACTTGATCCTCCCGCAGGTGTTCCGCGACAGTGTCCGCGCGCTCAATCCGCTTCCCGATGGTCGCGGATGGCTGACCGAACGGCAATTGGCGGGGCTGATTGATGATATCTTCCGCCAGCCCGGCAAGGGCTTGCTAGATGCTAACGAGACGGTGCAGGCGCTCTTGTTCAAGGCGCAGGTGGACCGTAATGAGTTGACCGGTGAGAAAGACCCGACCGTCCGTCTGATCGATTTCGCCAACCCAGACCGCAACAGCTTCCACGCGATCAACCAGTTCCGCGTCGATACGCCGGGGTGCGTAAAGAGCTTCATCATTCCCGACGTGGTGCTGTTCGTGAACGGTCTGCCGCTGGTGGTGATCGAGGCCAAGATCGGCGACGCCAATACCGCAAACCCGATGCACGAGGCCTTCGTGCAATTGCAGCGCTATCGCGACGCCCGTCCGGAAACCGGCCGCGCCGGACTGCGCGAAGGCGAGCCAAAGATGTTCTACACCAACCTTGCCGTGATGCGGACCTGCGGCGAGGCGGCCGAGTTCGGCACCATCAGTTCAGCCCCCGAACACTTCTTCGGCTGGCGCAACATCTGGCCAGAGCAATTTGCCGCGATCACTCCACCGCTGGGTGAAGTCCGCGCGCAGGAGGAAATGGTTCAAGGTCTGCTCAACCCGCATTGCCTGCTCGATATGCTGCGCACCTGCTCGGTGTTTATGGACCTACCAAATGGCAAGCGGGTGAAGGTACTCGCCCGCTATCAGCAGCACCGTGCCGCACACCGCATCGTTGAGCGTCTGCGCACCGGCGAGACGCCGATGGAGCGCAGCGGCGTCGTCTGGCACACGCAGGGTTCGGGCAAGTCGCTCACCATGGTCTTGGTCGGCCGGATGCTGCGCGCCAGCCGCGACCTCAACGACATCAAGATCGTTATGGTGGTCGACCGCGCCGATCTAGAAGACCAGCTATCCGATACCGCCAAGCTGATCGGGGGGAAGATCAACCTAGTCGACAGCCGCACCGCCGCGCGTAATGTTCTCGCTTCTCCCGCCTCCGACGTGAACATGGTCATGGTCCACAAGTTCGCTGAGACGAAGGACGAGCTTTCCGACGGCCTGCGCGAGAAGCTGGGGCGCTATGCCCCGCCCCCCAGCGCCGAGACTTTTGGCGTCGTCAATGATTCCCCCCGCATCCTCATCATGGTGGACGAGGCCCACCGCACGCAGGGCTCCGACATGGGCGACAATTTGTTCGAGGCATTCCCAAATGCCGCCCGCGTCGCCTTCACCGGCACCCCGCTGATCACCGAGCGGCATGGTGGCAAGCAGACCGTGAAGCGGTTCGGCGAATATATCGACACCTACAAGCTGATGGATTCGGTCGAGGACGGGGCTACCCTGCAAATCCTTTACGAAGGACGCACTGCTAACACCGCCCTGCGTGACAAGGCCGCGTTCGATACGGCATTCGAGGACCTCTTCGCGGATCGTTCGGCCGAAGACCTGCTCGCCATCAAGAAGAAGTATGGAGCCACCGGAGATATCCTCGAAGCGGAAAACCGCATCAGCGCCATTGCGCGCGATCTGGTCGGCCACTACATCGACAACATCCTGCCCAACGGGTTCAAGGCGCAGGTCGTCTGCCATTCCAAGTTGGCCGCGGTGCGATACCAGCGCGCCTTGCGCAAGGCCTTGTCGGAACGGTTCGAGGCGGAGCGTGCAAAGCCGGAGCCTGATGCTGACCTGACAAGCCGAATCGGCTTCCTCAAGGTGGCGGTCGTCGTGTCGTCAGACGCGACAAACGAGCCTGCAGAAATCACAGCTGCCCGCAGAGAGGCGCGGGAATGGAATGCGGTCGAAAATTTCTGTAAGCCATTCAATCTAGATGACTCTGACAAGGTCAACACCGGCATCGCTTTCCTCGTCGTCTGCGACATGCTGCTGACCGGTTTCGATGCCCCGATCGAGCAGGTCATGTACATCGACAAGCGGCTGAAAGAGCATAACCTGCTGCAGGCGATCGCCCGCGTGAACCGCGTGACGCAGGGCAAACAGCGCGGGTTCATAGTTGACTACATCGGTCTCGCCAACCACCTCACGGACGCGCTGAAAATTTACGCCAGCGAGGATCTTGCGGACCTTCAGGCCGGGCTGAAGAATCTGACCTCGGAACTGCCCATCTTGGAAGAACGCTATCGCCGGCTGCTCCAGCATTTCCAGGGCTTGGGTGTGCAGGATATCGAGCCGTTTCTCACCGGCTTGCTTGGTAATCCCGACGAGGAAGTTAGCGTGGTCCACAAGGCCGTCGATGCGCTCGAACCCATCAAGGCGCGTGCGGACTTCGAAGTCTATTTCAAGAAGTTTCTAACGAGCCTCGACCTCGTCCTGCCGGGCGCTGCCGCGCATCGGTACCGCGGACCGGCGAGACGGCTTGGCTATCTGATGCGCATGACCAAAGAGCGGTTCAAGGACGACTCCATCAATTTTGCCGGCGTTGGCGAAAAGGTCTCCGCACTGATCAACAAACATCTCATAGCGCTGGGCGTCGACCCCAAGATTCCCCCCGTTGAACTGCTGGACGCGGAATTTGTCGCGCAGGTAACGGGGCATGCACAGGGAAATCCTCGGGCAAAAGCAAGCGAGATGGAGCACGCCATCCGCAAGCACTGCACCATTCATTTTGATGAGGACCCGGCCTTCTTCAAGCGGATGAGCGAAAAGCTCGACACTCTGATTGCGAAGCATGGTGACGACTGGAAGGCGTTGGCCGAGCACTACGAAGAACTGCGTTCGGAAATCAGGGCGGGGCGCGGAGAGGCCATGGCCGAGCGCCCCCCCGAAGTGCTCGTCTTTCGTGATAACCTCCTCGACCTGATTGATGATGGGGCTACGCTTTCGGTTGAGGATGCTGCCCTGCTTGATGTGCTCTCTGCTCGTCTGGTCGGCGTCATCCGTGAATCCATTTCGATCGTCGATTTCTGGCGTAAGCCGGATCAGGTGCGCCGCCTCAGGGCAACTATCGATACTGAGCTGATGGTCTCAGGAATTGGTCCGGTTCAGGACCAGCACCAACGAATCGCCGTGGAATTGACCAAGCTGGCCGAGAAACGCCACGCGGAGTTGATCCAGTCATGAAGATGTGCGCCCAAGATATTGAGTTCACCCTGATCCGTAGCGACCGGAAAACAGCCGACATCGTGATCGAACGTTCGGGCGACGTGGTCGTTCGCGCGCCCGTCGGGATCGGTGACGAAAAGGTTCTCGAAGCCGTCGCAGACCGGGCTCTGTGGGTGCATCGCTCACTTGCGGAATGGGAAGACCTGAACTCTAGCCGGAGGCTTCGGCCGTTGGTTCAAGGTCAGGGCTTCGCCTATCTTGGTCGATCCTATCGGTTAAAGTTCATCGCCGATTCCGACATTCCGCTGCGCCTCAAGAACGGGCGTTGGGAGTTGTCAGAAGCCTTCGTCGCCAAGGAAGGAGAGCCTGCCGTCCGAAAGGCTTTCCGGGATTTCTATATCGCTAAAGGCATCCAGATTTTCACGGAACGGGTTCAAAGCCTTGCCCCGTTGGTTGGCGTGGAGCCTGGTGACGTTGCCGTCAAAGAGCTGGGCTACCACTGGGCATCATGCGGCGCGGGCGGCGCATTGAACTTCCACTGGAAGACCCTGATGGCTCCGCAGACTGTCATTGACTACATCGTCGTGCACGAACTTTGCCACCTGCGACAGCGTGATCATTCGGATGCATTTTGGAACGAGGTGGACAAGGTGTCGCCGCGATACCGAGAGCACAAGGAATGGCTGAGGGTGAACGGAGCTTCACTGGACCTGTAGCCGGCGATGGTTAGCTGAGTGGTGACGCTGCTATAGCCGAGCGCCAGCGGAACGTACCCTTAGGCTTGCAAACCGATTGGCGGTCTGTTACAAATCAATCAACGAAGGTTGACTGGTTTGTAAGGATATCATGGCAGAGGGAAAATGGATCAGCTACCTCCGCGTTTCGACCGACCGCCAAGGCAAATCGGGCTTAGGCGTCGAGGCACAGCGCAATGGGGTGGCTGAATACCTAAACGGCGGTAACTGGTCGCTGGTGAAGGAGTTTGTCGAAGTCGAGAGCGGCAAGCGCTCCGATCGCCCCAAGCTTGACGAGGCTATCAAGGCTTGCCGGATCTATGGTGCCAAGCTGGTGATTGCCAAACTGGACCGGCTGTCCCGCGATGCCCACTTTTTGCTCGGTCTGGAGAAGGCCGGCGTCGACTTCGTGGCGGCCGATATGCCGAACGCCAACCGGCTGACCGTGGGGATCATGGCAATGGTTGCTGAGGAAGAGCGTCGCATGATCAGCAAGCGCACTAAGGACGCGCTGGCGGCCGCGAAAAGGCGAGGGACCAAACTTGGCGGTCATCGGGGTGTCGTTCCGAGCAAAAAGGCGCGGGACATGGCTGCAGAGCGCCTCCAGGCGCGGGCCAACGCGAGGGCTTCGGACTTGGCGCCGATGATCAGGGAGCTACAGGCGGCCGGCAAAACGACCCTCAGAGCCATTGCTGAGGGGTTGAACGAGGCAGGGATCCTCACACCGCGGAACGGTAAATGGTCAGCGGTCCAGGTGCAGCGTTTATTGAGTCGAATCTAGTGTGTCAGATTGAGAAGCGAAGATTCCGCCACAAAGTCGCGGCGCGGATTTTGAACGGAAGAGTTATTTTGGCGGCTGCGAGGCGGTTTCAGCCTGTGGACCCCGGCGCAGCGGGTGCTCGCGCTCCATTGCACCTGGGGCAACCTGTTTCGCTTCCTTCCGCAACCGAATAGCCTCTGCTGCAAGGCTCACTTCTAAGGACCGGGTTGCTTGCTCGCGCTCTCCGGGTGCCATCTCACGAAGCGCTGCGCTCCCGATCTGATGACGGACTGTTGAATTCTAGTGCCATGGTTAAGGCCCATACGGCTCGCTAAGTGCTCCTCCATCGATTTTTGGAGAGGTTAGGCAACAAGGAATACCGGACCTGATTCGACACGCTGTGCGTCGAGCCAGTCGGAGCTACTACTAATTGTATCGTTCCTGAGCTATCCTATGAGAAGAATCGATGCGCGACTTTGCCGCCCCGTGGAAACTTCGGCCGTCTCGCCGGTTAATGGAGTGTTAGTTGCATACTTGCAACTGTTGGGCACAAAGCGCATGCTCCCAGGAGCGCAGCATTTAGTCGGCCTGGCGATTGCTTGTAGATTTAAGGAGCTGCCGAACCTGTTTACCAAGCCGAGCGACCATGACATTTAATTTAGCAACGAGTTACTCCGGTTTATTTTTTAAGGAAACAATTCCTTCGAGCGCGGGCGAGCATCTTGTCGCAGATTTAAGAACTAAGATTACCAACGCCCAACAGACCAAGTCTTACATCTCCACCAGCAAGAAGTTGCTGGATATCGCCAAGGAGATCGACACCAAAGCGTCTCTCGAAAAATCACGCGCAACATCGACATCACTCCCAGACGTTGTCGCCTCTTCTGCCGACAATGATCTCAACACCGGGATATTTACGGGCTTCTTTCCTTGCACCACACTTCATTGCCGTATCAGAGAGGTCGACTGGCACATCGCCATTCGAGCGTCCGTCGCAGTCGCAGAAGCACCACAGCAACATACAAGGATTAGTTTGTGGTGGAGTTTTGAAGGCGTGCCGGATGCAAGTGGCCGAAGACCAGAAGAGAGCGACGCCTCATCCTTTTGCGATCTTACTAATAAGATGAGCAACAAGGTGATGCCGGAGCTCAAGGCCGCTTATGAAAAGGCCGCTCAGCAGCTAACGTCATCCGATATGGTTCGTATCTGGCTCGCCGATTTCCACTCTCGCCCTTTTGCCGAATTGCTCGACACACTTTATTTTTCGAACAAGAGATCTCTCTCAGACATCACAGAAACTGAGCCTGTTCGAGGGCTCACTGAGCTGCGCGACTACGCCTACGATGTCGGTGGACTCAATCTCAACGACTCAAACTTCAATCTTGCGAAGAAGATCCCAGGCATCAAGGCAGCTTTCTGTCGGGCCGAGACACACAATCCCGATGGGCACATCGTTTCAATTGCGGGTTTCGCACATCCTGCCGGTCTAGCCACCGCTTTAGGGCGGCCTCGTAAGAGTGAGCGATACGTGCGTACAATGTCGGCCGCCCGGACGCTCAGCAGTCGTCTCGCCGAACAAGAAATCGTCGAGTTCAGTCGGCGCCATCTTCAATCTTCTCGACCATAATTTCCCCTCGCGCTGTCAATTAGCGACCGACCCGGCACAGCCTACGATGGCGTCGCCTGACTGCGGCATTGCAAAGAGTTGCGGCCGGAATACACTACAACTGAGTTTATAAGAAATTTTTTGAGGAAACTATGCCGAAGCGCAGGGTGGTCGACCTGTACCAACGTATTTTCGCCGCCGACCCGCTCTTGCTGCAACCGAAAAATCAGGCGGAATTCGGCAACGAAATACTGCGCAACCTCTTGGTCTTTCGTCCGCAAGCGACGAGCGCGCCTCATCTTATCGATGTGCTGGCGCCGCTCACAACATCAAAGCCGGCGCCGCCGCCGAAGCCTGATCAGAATCTCATCAAACGATATTACGAGTCTCTTCGCGATCGCACAAAGCTTGCCATAGGAGACTTCAAAGCCCTTGCCGATGTCACAATGATCGCGCGCGGCGAGATTACTGAAACACGCGGCATCCTGCATCAGTTCGTGCATAAAACGCAATCGGCCGCCGAGAACAGTCTGACGACGCGTGAAAAACGCGAAGCCTTCGATGCGCGACTGAAAATCGCTGCCATCGGTTATCGCGTATTGATCGCGAAGCTCGACCCAGCCTATGTGAATGAAGATCTTTCCCCGTTACCCACGTTCGTCGATGCGACTGTCCAAAAGACGTCGGAATCCTTCAAGTGGTCCAGCGAGGTCGGGCGTACCGTCCGAACGCCTAAGAGCGATCCGCACGATTGGGAGAACGAAGTCGCCAATCACCTCGGCGTCGCTATCAAGCAGCAGGCAGACTTGATTGTGTTCCCTGAGTTTAGTTTGCCACCGCAGCGCGTGAGGCAAGGCGAGACACAGGACCAGGTTACCAGACGCCTTGAGGGTGAGCTGAACACAACGCCCCACGATCATTTTGTGTTTGCCGGCAGTCGTCACGAGGACCGCTACAATCGTGGTCTCATTCTCAAGAAAGAAGGTAGCCGAATTTCGTCGGAGTATTGGCACTACAAGCGCGCCTCGGCGCGGGGGCTGGGCGAAAATGTGATCGGCGCGCGTGCAACGACGATTCCGTCTTACACAACCAGCATTCCGTTCCTGACCAAAGGAACGTTCGCGATTGGGATCGCAATTTGTTACGACACTTACGATCCGACGACCTTCCTTAGCTTGGTCCTTGAGGCCGCTTATTGCTCGCGCGAATATCTACCCAAGATCCTTATCGTACCGTCGTTCAACACATCGCAAGACTTCGTGGCTTTGCTCCGCGACCTGAGCTTTGTCGCGCGCTGTTCGGTGGTTTATGTTAACGGCTTACATGGCGACGCGGAAATGTTCATCTGCGGCGTTCGCGTTGCAGATTTTGCAGGCGCGCCCAATCGTCAAGCCATACTGACGAGTCTTGTGGATAAAAAGAGAGAGCTTGGCGATCAGCTCGAAGAGGAAAAGAAAGATTTCGTTCGACGCGCAACCACCACGCCCGGTCTCGTTCGAACACCAAAGGAAAAGACTTGGGTCGAAAAAACTCAACGCGAATATGAGGCTGTTTCTGATCTCGAGCGGGAATTGACGCGTCTCGAAGCCGAGGGTGCCCTCGATCACATTGAAACGATCGAAGATTGCGGCCACTGCATGGGCGGGACACATCTTCTTCCAGATCGGCGCTGTCGGCGGGATATCCTCTACTACAATCTCGACAAAGATCTGATCGCGGCTCTCCTGGAGTTTCGTGCTGGTTATTTTGGCCAGGAAGAATTTCTGCCCGGACCTTTCCGTCGTGATGAACTTGATGCCGTATGGGGTTTGAAGCCGTAGTCGATCGCCGCGTCTTGAACCCGCCCGACAGGGGGGGCCCACGTCCATGTCATTCTGCTTTTAACGCAGCTTGTCAGTTTGTTGCGGAGTTCCTGGATGAACTGGACCGACGCAAAGCTGGCGCCGGATCGGGCCGGCCATTTCGATCCGCGAACGGCTGCAATGAGGGGCCGCCGGCGCCGCCACATCCACAACCCTTCGGCCTCTCCCTAGGACGGTCGATTTTCACAACCCAACGGGTGCCGTCAACATCGAGCGCATATCACCGGTGATTTCCTTCAATGCTTGGTAGACTCTTCTTCAATCGGCTGAGTGATGGATGCTGCCAGCACAACTGCAAAGATCATAACCTGCCCCTTAGATCGGAGAAGCGCAGTGCAGCTTTGAAAGCGGTATCGACTTGAGCTGCGTTCACTTTTGAAATGTGGGCGGTGTCTCTAAAGTTGGCTTGTCCGTTGCGTACGAGCAATATCCGGTCAAACATGAGAATGACAGCAACAACGATGACCCCGCCTAAGTGCGGGGTTTTCTTTATGGCTGTTTCGGATTAAATGCGCGCGGAGGACGAAGCAATGACCCCAAGCGATCCCGCGAGAAGGGCGCCGACAGTGTGCGTGTGGGCATCAAGCATGTGCAGAGCCTGGCGATCAGCTACACGGCGAGCTCTAGCAATATCGAGTTCGAGGTTGAGAACTATTCGTGGAAGGTGACGAAAGATGGCGACGCCCAGGGCATCGAGGACCCGAAGAAGCCGAACCACGGGATGTCGGCGGTCCGGTATGGTCTTACTATATTGGTGGGTCCAGGGACCAGTTACGATCCTCATCGTCAGGAGCGGGAAGGTATTGAAGTATCCGTGACCAGGCGGAAGCTAAAACAGAATGGGGCTCGTTAGAACGGCTACCCGGGTTTGGGTCTATATCAACCTCGGTCCAAAAGAGATTGCGTTTTATAAGGAAAGCGAACCGATCTCCGTCTTTCCTTCTGTCGTATTGCTTCACCGGGATCGTTGTGAACCCACAGGGGACGACCTTTGACCAGGATGGACTTCCCATTGCGTCAAGTTCGAAGCCGATGCAAAGCTCAATCTCATATTGGTTCAAAGAGCCCGGTCTAGCGTTTGCTCCACGGGCTTCAAACATAAGCTCCAGGCCGTGTTCGTGCTTGAGGGGTTTGTATTGCAGATCATACGGCTTGATTACGGTTGGTTCAAAGACGTAGTAGTGTCCATCCGTCTGCGTTGAGTTCTGATTGTCTGTACAGGACGCTTTCTCACCAGTTTTTAGCGGTTGCGCTAATTTGACCCACACGCCTCTCACCACAACGGGGCGCGAACCAGAATTTATGAACGTCACTCCCTGCGGCGCAACGACATAAATTCTAGGCCTCCTTAACCCGATATCTTCTTCGACGCTTCCGCCGTCATCTGTGAAGTAAACTTTGCCGACTGATACTGATGGACGAAGGAATGAAACACTCAGTTCGTCACTGTGGTAAAAGAAAGTGTTGAAGAATGTGGTTGTAGAGAAAATGAGAGCTAACCACGCAGTCGGTGAGCCGATTTGTTGGTGCCATTTGACTTTCGAGCGGTTTAGTTCGCGTAGACGTTTGCGGAACGCTTCCAGCCTTTCGTTCATTGCAGCCTCCCATAGGTTGCAGTACCTGGAGATGATATACTGACTTCGTGGAAACCATCTACACGTTTTTAGCCAAGCAGCGGGATAGTTACCGCTCCGACAAGATCATCACTGAGGGCTACGACTTCTCGCAGTACGAAACGCAGCGCACCATTGAGCTATACGACAACGACAAATTTCTGAGCGGCAACGAGGACAGTCTTGGCCGCGAAAAACCCTTCTTCAACATCGTCTCATTCCGCAAGAACGTCGCCATTCGCGCCACCGACCTCGACACCAAGGATGTGCAGATACAAGGCGACCGCATCACGAAGACGAGCTACGCCGAGACATTCTTGCTCAACCTCAAAAGCCGCAACTGGATGAAGCTTGCGGGTTTCGCTGGCTTTCTCAATAAGATGGGTGCGACCCGAGCCAAGTACGGTAGCGTTCTGGTCAAGAAGACTGAGCGAGATGGGGAGCTCGGCATCCATGTGGTGGCATGGCTCAACTCAATCACCGACCAAGTAGACATCAAGAAGGGGACCAAGATTGAGCGCCATCCGTACACGCCGGCTGAGCTAAAGACCGAGGCTCCGAGAATTGGAAGAATAACCACCGCTGCAAACAGCGCGCTGGTTCCAACGAGGAGGAAGCGCGGGTCTTCTTGGTAAGCTGCGAGGCGTTGCCTCAACCTCGGAGCTTTTCACATGATCTACGCGACGCCTTCCTTCACACTTCCCGCCATTTGCAGTGCGGGCTTCATCCCAAGGCGCTGTCATCCAAGATCTCAACCTCGTCCGGCATCGTCTAGGTGACCGGCATAGCCTTTCGAGTGGATGGCACCTACCTCCGCATTTGGCTCGGGTCCTGATCGAGCCGATTGTTCTTTTGAGTTTTAGGATAAGCGCAAACTGTTGACGCACCGGGCATCGCACACCTCTATTTGCCTGAAGATGGTTGAGCCGGGTTGGAGTTGCCGATCCGGCCGCAGAGGCGGGAGCGCGAGCTCTCAGCACCGGCGCCCAACGGACACAACCGGCGACGTGGCCGCCAACTACCGTATTGGATGGCCAAGCTGCCGATGGATTTGTTAGAAAAATAAGGCAGAGGTCAATGTCAGCTGACATTGACGTTCGCGCAAATCGGAGGTAAATGTCAGCTGACATTGAGGGCGGGTTCATGTTTTTTGACAATAAGGACGATCCAATATCGTGGTTCTTCCAAAACCTTGATAAGCCACGTTTTAGTCAGGCTGAAGTCCTCCTGCTAGCTGGCGATCGACTAAAGCCGAACACGCTGCAAAATTGGACCAATCGGCACTACGTAAAGCCGAAAATGGTCGGCGGAAAGCGTCGCTACAGTGCGCTCGAGGTGGCCCAAATATTACTTGCTCAACCGTTGGTTCTCAACCTAGAGGTCGACCCTTCGACCGCCACACTTATCATCGTGACAGCGATGCTCATTTTCCATCGAAAATTAAGATCCGAGGAGTTGTCGCTCAAAGAGGCACCGTATCTGCTCAGCGTCTTCAAAAAGGCGATTGAGGACCCGATTTTTATTGATAGTAGGAAAGCAGCTCTGAAGGCCTTCGAAACGGAGGAGGCGTTTATAGTTCTCCCGTTTGGTCGACTCGTAAATGATCTTGCCAAGAGGCAGAAGGAACTAGTCGACTCGCGGCTAAAGATCCGGAAGTCCGGTTGATGTCGACGCCGCTCCGATCTCCACAAAGCGCGGCCGAACGGCTGGGTGTCTCGGTGAAGACACTAAACGGCTACGTCAGTGATGGCGAACTACGCTACATCAGCGTGGGGCGGGGCACCAAGAAAGTGCGCCGCAAATTCACGGACGAGGACCTTGAGGAGTTCATTGAGCGCCGCGCGCAGAGAGACATGCCATGTCGGTCTATAAGCACCGGGACAGTCCATTCTACCACTTCGACTTCCAGTACAAGGGTGATCGCTTTCACGGCTCTACGGGATGCACGAACAAGCGAGAGGCTGAAGCCGTCGAGCGCGCCGAGCGCGACCGGGCGAAGCAGCAAGTAAGGGTCGCGGCATCACCGGTATCAACAAAGCTGGATGACGTTGCAGGCCGGTATTGGAGCGAGATCGGGCAACATCATGCCGGTGCCGATACGACATGGCGGGACTTGGAGAGACTTATCAACTATTTCGGACCGACCAAGCTGCTGACTGAGATCGGCGATGACGACGCGGCTAGGCTGGTCGCCTGGCGGCGCGGACACCGCGTTACCCGCCATGGCAAGGGAAAGAAGAACGCTGCGGTTGCACCTCTAGTCGCGCCGGCGACCGTCAATCGCAGCACCACCGAGGTTCTGAAGAAGCTTTTCACCCGTGCCAAGGCCTGGGGGATCCGGTTCGATCGAGAGCCGAACTGGAAACAGCATTTGCTGAAGGAGCCAGAGGAACGCGTCCGCGAGTTGCACCGGGGGGAAGCTGACCGACTGGACCACGCCACCCGAGACGACTACCGGCCGATCCTCGACTTCGCCGGCGCCTCTGGTCTGCGGTTGAACGAATGTTTGCTTCGGTGGGCGGAAGTAAACTGGGATGTGCGGAAGATCGAGAAGCGAGGAAAGGGCGCCAAGCGGGTGTCGGTACCGATCACGGACGCCATCCGCGAGATCTTGTGGCCGCTGCGCGGTCACCATCCCGAGATGGTTTTCACTTATACCGCTAAGCGGACCAGGAAGAAGCAAAGCCTGATAAAGGGTAGCCGGTACCCCATTACTTACAGCGGCCTGAAGTCGGCCTGGAAGCGAATCAGGGCCTGCGCTGGCATCACGGATTTTCGATTTCACGACTACAGGCACGACTTTGCGACCAAGCTTCTGCGCGAAACCAAAAACCTGAAGCTGGTGCAACGGGCGCTCAACCACGCCGACATCAAGACCACGACCAAGTATGCGCACGTTGTCGACGATGAGGTCGCGGCCGGCGTGGACGCGATGCAGAAGTCCCGAAAGAAGTCCCGAACCCCAAACCGCAAGGCAAGCTAAGTTGCTGAAGGAAATAGAGAATGCTGGAATGTGAGCATCCCACTGGGAGACTAGGGGTCGGAGGTTCAAATCCTCTCGCTCCGACCATTTTTCTCAAATCATCTGTCGGGTGGATCGGCGGTCGGCGTGGAGCCAGCTGCCGCTCGTGACGCATGCGCCGCGATCAGTGGCGGGGCTGCTTCGGTGGCCGGTAAACCAAAAGACCGAAAACAACCCCATGCACAGTAGCGAAGTCATTGGCGGGATGAGGTTTTTCCGAAGCGAATTGACGTGTCGGGCAAAACAGGGGCATGATGTCATTGTGCCAACCTCTGGGATTGGGGAGGCGTCTACGGCAGCTGGTTAAGTGCGTTGCCGGGTGGTCAACTGATTGCTATTCCAAAGGAGCGATGGGCCTCTACGGTATAGTGGTTCAGCGATGTCGCTGGCATGTTGTCGTGATTAAATTGTCGAATGGCGTCATCGATTGCCTTCTGCTTGAAGGGAATATGTATAGCGCGAACAGTCCCACTATCTATCCGAGAAGCGAACGCGGGCGGCCACAATGAGCGCAGCTCCGCCGGAACGGTGATCCACTCGTAGCCTATATAAGTCGCGATTATAGGAAGCTTGCAGCTATCAACCGCGTAGCCGATCTCGAACGGAACCCAGTCCATATCAAAACGCGTTGTCGAACCAATGATGAGCACCATGTTCTTTGAATTGTTCAGTCGTTGGACGAGGCTGCGTCGCAGCGTTGCCTTCGTGCTGGTGTCCCGAACTCCGGATACCTTGTCGTGGCTGTTTATGAATTCGAATTCGATGTCGTCATGCTCGTGCCAAGCCTTCAGCATCCGATAGTACTTAATGTCGGAGGCTGTCGGGTCCGTGGTGCCGCCAGCGTGGAATGCGATGTACGTGCCGTTGCGATAGGCCACTATCGTTTTCTCCAGTCGCGTCTAATCTCCCGAATGTCGAGTGCCTCGAAGCAGTCCTCGGGCACAATGATGTTCACCTCCCTTGGGAGGCCCGTCCTTCTGCCGTAGTCCACGAGTGCGAGCACGATCAGCCTGAGCAAGTGTTGCGGCGCGATGTTGACGCTCGACTGCCCGTTGCCAATCAGAGGCAGCGAAAGCGGAGCGCCGTTGCCGTGATTTCGTACGCTGGTTAGCGCACCCCGCAACGCGTTCCACAACGTAGGAACGTCCGAGGAAGCCTTTGATGTCTCTGGGTCCGTGTGCGACATCGCGACCAGGAATACTTTATGCGGGCTGCGCGCGAGGACGGCAGTGGTTCCAATGTCGTACTTTGTTTTGGGCGTGATAGGTCGCTGAGTCCGAGTGCCTTTGACGCCAGTCAACGCGTTGTCGACGAGGGCGCGAAAAAGCATCGTGTCGCCGCCATATGTAGCGCTGATGAGTTTCCCGTGAAGCGAGTTCTGCGACACCACGTGCCCGACGTCGCTGTCAAAAAACTCCCCCACGCCAATAAGCCAGTCAGTCGACTCCTCGAACAGGTCCCCGTAGCGAATTTCTATTCGCGTATCAGTAGTAGGCAGGTTGAATGCGACCGACCGCACTTCATAGACGTGCCAGAGAAACCAGATGGCCGACACAGCAAGAACGAACGCGCTGTAATAGTTGCCGTGATCTTTAATCCAGTGCTCAGCTGTGTCCGAGACCTTCGTGCTAATCTCCGTTACCAGCCAGATGGCGCCTGCCGCACTCAGCGCTTGCGTGAGCCCCGTCATCCAACGCCGACGGATGCCCACACCGTATGACTTGATAACCCCGCCGAACGTCATGATTCCCCCAAAGAGTAACCATAGCGTCAGGTTTGGACAATTCCAAGTTGCGCGCGACGGTTAGCCAAGTTGTGCAGCAGCCGCCGCCTTCTGGTCGGACCGGATGATGAAGCGCCTAAAGCTTCTGAAGATGTTCGTCTTCCAGATGATGTGCGCCGCCCGATGGGCTTTTCCCCTTTCGACAACTAGGACCCTTCGCAGCCCGCCCTCCCGGTCGAGTTGCTCCGCGACCAGCCGCACAATTGCGCGCTGATGCCAACGCCAGAGGGGCGACGCGCGCGTGCGATCATTCTGCGGGCGGTGGCCTAAAAGGGAAGGTGTGATCGTTGTCACAAAGTGCGCCGCCGCAATGGGTCTGGCGCTGTCGATGCCCGCGCGGAAAGGCCAGTCGGCCCCCGGGGCGTTTCCTCATGTATCCGTCGTCTTGGTATCAGTAATTTTGCGGGGCCTTAGGCGTGGCTCTTGATCTCGTAGCGACCCGGCACGCATTTGTAGCGATCGAGGCGCCAGTTGGCGTGATAGATCGGATGCTCGCCCATCCATTTCGCCAAGGGCGCCTGTGCGCCGATCGCGCACTGCATCATCGACATCTCGGGAGTCATGTTGCTGTCGGTCACGATTTCCTCGATGCAACTGCCTGAGCTGGCTGCACTCAGCCGGCAGAGCACGGCAACGACGGTCACGAACATTCCAGTCACCTCATCGGTTGTTTCTGACCACGAGGATGATGCAAGCGGAGTGCCAGAGCCTGTGACGCAAACAACACGCGGGCCCAGCCGACTCGACCCAGCCTCCGGAGTCCATTTGACGATTCGGATTGTAAAAAATTGCCCCAAACCGAAGCCCGGCAAATACGGGGAACCGGGAAGGGATGACCGCAGGGATGTTGAATGCTGGGGGCAGCGCCGCGCGGGCAGCCCTTCACAGGGCCTGCACAGCCGATAGGCTCGGCTCGTGCGGATCCTCGCCAAAAGAGCGGGACCGTTATGGAAACGCGAGGACAGACCATGAAGGCACGACCGACCGGCGTGATTCCGCCGATGACGACGCCGTTCCGCAAGGATGGCGAGATCGACACCACACTCGTGGCAGCCCAGGTCGACTGGATGATCGGCGCCGGGGCGCATGGCGTCGCGGCCGGCGGCTCGACCGGCGAGGGGCATACGCTCGATCACGAGGAATATCGCGACCTGATGGAAGCGACCGTTACGGCAGTGAGGGGGCGCATTCCCGTGATCGCCGGCATCATCGTCGATTCCACGCGCGATGCGATCCGCCGCGGCAAGCTCGTGCGCGACATGAATGTCGCCGCGCTCCAGGTCACGCCGGTGCATTATCTGTTCAAGCCGGACGACGAGGCGATGGTGGCGCATTTCCGCGCCATGGCTGACGAGACCGGCATGCCCATCATCATCTACAACGTGGTGCCGTGGTCCTACCTTTCGCCGGCGCTCTTGACGCGGATCATGACGGAGGTGCCGCTGGTGGTCGGCGTCAAGCAGAGCGCCGGCGATCTCAAACTGTTCGCGGACCTCATGATGATGGCGCCGGACAAGCTGATCTACAGCGCGGTCGATGCGCTGATGTATCCGTCCTACACATTGGGGGCGCATGGTTCGATCGCCGCGATCCTGACCGCGGCGCCGCATGCCTCGGTCGCACTGTGGGATGCGGTGAAGGCGGGCGACCATCCGCGCGCGCTCGACCTGCACAAGAAGCTGCTGACGCTTTGGAACGCTGTGATCGCCGACAATTTGCCGGCCTGCACGCGCTATGCGCAGACGCTCCAGGGGCTGCCCAGGACTTATCCGCGCGCGCCGATGCCGGAGGCCTCGCCCGCGCAGCAGGCGGCGGTCCGCAAGGCGCTGGACGGTCTCGGCGCGTTGAACGGAGCGCGCGTCGAAGTGGCCGAATAGTCCGCGCCCCGAAATTACTGATGAAAATGGCAGCGCCGATCCGCTTTTACCTGCGGATGCGGCGCTGCTACATTTTGCGCGGCGCCCAGATGCGCGGCGCGGCCATGAAGAAACACACCGACAAGGGGAGGGGCCGAAAGTCCCATGAAAGATTTTGCAGGAAAGATCGCAGTCATCACCGGCGGCGGCACGGGAATGGGACGTGAACTCGCGCGGCAGCTCGTAGCCGAGGGCTGCAATGTCGCTATGTGCGACGTCTCGGAAGCCGCGATGGCCGAGACCAAGCGGCTGTGCGAGGTCGAGAAACTGCCGCAGGGCCTGCGCGTCACGACCCATGTCGCCGACGTCTCGATCGAGGATCATCTGAAGCGATTTCGCGACGAGTTGGCCGAGCAGCAGAAGACCGACCGGATCCATCTCCTGTTCAACAATGCCGGCATCGGTGGCGGCGGCAGCCTGTTCACCAACACGCGCGAGCAGTGGGAGCGCACCTTCAACATCTGCTGGGGCGGCGTCTATCTCGGCGTCCGCACCTTCCTGCCGATGCTGGTCGCGGCGGACGAGGCCCACATCGTCAACACCGCGAGCGTCAACGGCTTCTGGGCTTCGATCGGCATGGGGCAGGCGCACACCGCCTACAGCTCGGCGAAGTTCGCGGTGAAGGGATTTACCGAAGCGCTGATCAACGACCTCCGCCTGCACGCGCCGCACGTCAAATGCTCGGTGGTGATGCCTGGCCATATCGGCACCTCGATCGTGTCCAACTCGCGCAAGGTGCAAAGCGTCGACGGCTCGGAGCGGCTCAACGCCGACGAGGTCGCGCTGACCCGCAAGCGCATGGTCGCGGCCGGCGTTCCGGATGCTGACAAGATGTCGGACGACGACGTCCAGGCGGTGTTCGCCGAGCGCGCCCGCAGCTTCCTTGAGGATGCACCGACGACCGCCGCGCAGGCCGCGAAGATTATCCTCGACGGCGTCAAGGCAGAGCAGTGGCGCATTCTTGTGGGCGAGGACGCAAAGCGCCTTGACGAGCGCGTTCGTGCTGCGCCGGAGCACGCCTATGAAAGGTCCTTCTACGAAAGCTTTACGCAGGAAGTCGGCTGGCGGCTTGGTTGAAGCTGCTTGCTGAGGCCGTCGGCGAGCGCGCCCATATAAGTATGATGATCATCATGGCAAGAGGCGCGCAGGTCATTTTACGTGCCACCTCTTGCCAGTGCTCGGCCACTTATGACGAATTGGAATGTCACGCATGCGACACATTCCATGCGTTCAAGCGATGGTGATCTCGAACGGCTCTCATTCAGTGCACGCCAGCTTGGTCAGGGAACTGAAATAGTTTAGTCAGTGATCTGTAAGGCGATGACCAGAGCGTAGCTCCCGATGATACCCGCATGTCTCTCCGACGACTGGATGCTTTGCCCGGAGCGAGAGGACATCTCCGCTGAATTCACGCGGCTCCTCACCGCGGCCCAGGAGGGCGGCGCCACGATCGCGGAATGCCTGATGATCGCGCGGCGGCTGAAGCGGGGCGAAGACCAGTCCTGGCATCGCGAGTGGAAGAAGCTGGCGCAGGCCAATCGACATCGCGCCGAGGCCGCGTTCGCCGAAGGTCACAGGGCGACCGCGCAGCGCAACTGGCTGCGCGCCATGAATTACTACAGTGCGGCCGCAATGCCGCTCGATCAGGCTGACGAGCGCCGCTGGGTCGCGGTGCTCGCGATGCAGGATTGTGCCCGCCGCTTCCTCGCGGCGCGCGACCCGGCCGGGGAAGTCGTGACGATCCCCTGGCTCGACGGACATTCGTTGCAGGGCTATTTTCTGCCCGCGCCGTCGGGAAGAGTGCGTGCCCCGACCGTGATCTGCATCGGCGAGCCCGGCCACCGCAAGGAGGAGTTCCTGTTCAAGCTCGCGCCGCATGCGCGCGAGCGCGGATTCTCGTTGCTGGCGCTGGATCTCTTTGGCGACCAGCGCGACGATTATCTCGACGCGCTGTTGCGGCGCCGGGATCTCGAGAGTTCGATTCCGTGCGTCATGGACTATCTGGAGACGTGCAGCGACGTCGATTTCGATCGCGTCGCGATCGTCGCCGATGGCTGGGGCTCTTCCTTCGTGGCGCGCGCGGTGCTGCAGGAGCCGCGGCTTGCCGCCGCCGTCTGCGACGGCGGACTGTGGGACCTGCACGAGCGGGCCTTCTTTGCCAGCCGGTTCGCCATGAGCGACGTCAGCATCGTCCCGGTGCCGCATGCTCCGCTGATGGCGTCCAGCGCCGACTGTCCGGTGCTGATCACGCTGGGCGAGGACGGCTGGCTCAAGGCCGATCGGGCGCGTCAGATCGTACAGACGTCCCGGCTCGGCAGCTCGGATGTCATGCTGAAGGTGTTCACCGCGGCCGAAACCGGCGCGGCGCAGGCCCATGCGGACAATCCTAGCCTTGCCAATGAATACATCTTCGACTGGCTCGAATCGCGGCTCGGGGCCGCCGGGCGCATCTAGCAGCGACCGCTGCGTCAGAAGTCGAGCGTCAGGCGGACGCAGGCCTTTTCGAGGCGGGTCTTCAGCGTCGCGAGCTTGGTGGTGAATGCCGTCAGTTCTTTCTCGTCGAACTCCTGGAAGACGAATTCCTTGATCGTCTTGTATTGATCATTGAGGCTCGCCAGGTGCTTCTGCGTCTTCTCGGTCAGGGACAGCCGGACCACCCGCGCATCGGTCGGCGAAGGGCGACGGCGCAACAGGCCCTTCTTCTCGAGCAGCTTGGACTGGGTGGTGACGAACGAGGGATCGACGTGGAGGAGTTTTGAGACGACGTTGACCGGAATGCCGTCGTCCTTGTCGAGGTCGGAGATCGCCATCAGGATCAGCCATTGCGGGCCGCTGATGCCGAGCGTTCTCGCCCAGAACTGACGCAGCTCCTCCAGATACATGTTGATCGACGATATCTCCCAGGTGAAACGCCTGATGATATCCAGATTGCCGATGGGGCGGAGGCGCGCCCCTTCTTTCCTCGTCGCTGACACAGCGTCACTCCCGTGATCTGACTTGTTTGCGGCCGGTGTCGTGCAAGCCATAGTCCACGCAAGCCTGCCCTGACGCAAGTGCAGAGCAACCTAATTTTGTCACTAAAACTACAAACATGATCTGCTCAGCTGAATCGTTCCTCCCGGGTGTTGCGCGCGGGGCACAGGTTTAATGAAACCCATAAGGCTGACTAAATAAACTATTTTGATTAGGGAACAGCGGATGCATATTGATCCGTGACGGTGGGGGGTACTCGATCGTCCCGTTGCAGGTGGTCCGCTCACGTCCCTCGCGTCGAAAGCGGGTGTGTCCGAAAGCGCGAAGCGGCCGAGCGGATTTAGAGACGGGGATCTGGGGGGCCTCACGGTCCAGTCTCCGTAAAATGAGCAACTTGGAGGTTTTAAATGAAAATGGTGAAGAGCCTTTTGCTCGGCACTGCGGCGGGTCTGATCGCCGTCGGTGGAGCTCAGGCGGCTGATCTTCCGGTCAAGGCCAAGGCGGTCGAGTACGTGAAGATCTGCACGCTGTACGGCGCGGGCTTTTACTATATCCCGGGCAGCGATACCTGCATCAAGCTCGGCGGCTACCTGCGTGCTGAAGTTGCGCTCAATGCGGGTGGCAACTACAGCGGTGCGTATAGCAGTGTTGCCGCTGCGAACAACCGTCTGGCGAACTACTACTCGACTCGCGCTCGCGAGGACCTCAACATCGATACACGTACCGCGACCGAGTACGGCGTGGTTCGTACCTATTTTGACGCGGTGTTCACCTGGACGACCGACATTTATACGGGAAGCGGCACGACGCCGGGTGCGACCGTTTACTCGCAACTCGGAAGTACCGGTGTGTCTGCGCCGAACAACGCAAGTTCAGGCACGATCTCGGGCGGTTCGCTCGGCGTCTACTACGCCTTCATCCAGTTCGCCGGCTTCACCATGGGTAAGTCCGTGTCGCAGTTCGACGCGCCCTGGATCAACTATCCCGGCAACAACTTCGACCAGCTCGTCGGCGGCAGCGGCACCACCAACGGTGTCAATCAGTTCACCTACACTGCCGATTTCGGTCAGGGCGTGACGGCGTCAATCTCGGCGCAGGACCAGTCGCTGGCCTTCCAGACCAACGTCTGGAACACAGCCGCCATGTCCACGGCCGGCGTTCTCGGCGGAGCTTATGGCGCGAACGATCTCGGTGGCACCACTGCGCCCGACATCGTTGGCATGGTCCGCGTCGACCAGGCCTGGGGCCTGTTCCAGGCATCGGTTGCCGCACACGACAACCATGTCGGCTACTACGGCGCAACCGAAGCCACCGGTCATCCCGAGGACAAATGGGGCTGGGCGGTCCAACTCGCACTGTCGATCAAGAACATTCCAACGGGCGCGGGCGACCAGATCAACATTTCGGGCGTCTATACCGATGGCGCGAGCCGCTACAACTTCCAGGAGCTGGCAGCGACCAGCTACTCGATGTTCGGCAGCTCGAGCTCCGCGTATCAGAGCATCGGCTTTGCCGGCGTGTCTGATGCGGTGTTCGGTGCCGGCGGCGGCCTCGAGCTGACCAAGACCTACGGCTTCCGTGGTGCCTACACCCACAATTGGAACCCATACTGGAACTCGGCGCTCTATGGTGCGTGGGCTGCGGTCAACTACAGCGGCACGGCCAAGGGCCTGATCTGCGGAAGCGCTGCGTTTGCTTCGCTGACCGGTACCTGCAACCCGGACTTCAACATTGGCCAGATCGGCGTCATCACCCGCTGGACGCCGGTCAAGAACCTGACCTTCTCGGCTGACTTCGTCTACAGCCACCTCGACCAGAAGTACTCGGGAACGATCACGGCGCCGACGCTGGCAAGCGTTGCCAAGCCGGCGGCTGCATACGAGCTGAAGGACCAGGACACCTACAGCCTGCTGCTGCGCGCCCAGCGCAACTGGTAAGCTAAGGTCTTCGGATCTGAACTAGCCCCGGCGGGAAACCGCCGGGGCTTTTTACGAGATGGGCTTTCGGAAAATCCGGCAGCCCGTGCGGACCACGAAGACGAGCCATGCGATTCGACCGGCCCAAACTTATTTACTTACCTGAGTTACTAAGCTATATGGACTGCAGCCGATTTACGAAAGTTGCGGCTCTTGGCGTGATGCTAAGCCTCCAGAAACCTCCGGCAATGCCCTGCCGGAGGTTTTTCGTTTTTGGGACACGGCTCAGCCGCGCATCACGCGCGCCCGGGAGTTTGGCCGGTAGGCGAGGCGGCTGTGGCCGGCGCAATAGGACTGGCCGTCGGATGCGGAGTTGCCGCAGAAGCAGAAATCGTCTGCGCCAGGCGTGGAGATCGGCCAGCGGCAGCGGTTCTCGGCAAGCTCCAGCAGCGAGCAGCGATTGGCATCGTCGATCGGGCCGGTGACTACGGGCGCGCCGGTCTCGCCATAGATCGTGGCGAGCATCTCGTATTGCAGCCGCGGCACGGTCCGCGGCGCGCGCGCCGGCGCGGTGCCCCTGTTCTGAACCTTGCGGTCGTCGATGGTCCGGCCGCGCGTCAGATTCAGGCGGGACAGCTTGCCGATCACGGCGTTGCGGCTGACGCCGATGTCGGCGGCGATCTCGCGGCAGGAGAGGCCGGCCTCGAAGTGCTGCTTCAGAAGTTCGATTCGTTCGTCGGTCCAGGTCTGTGAAGAAGTCGGTGAGAGAACAGGCATTGTAGCGGTCCCAGGTTGCAGATGTCGGCCATCCGCCTCTCGAGATCCGTCCGCCTCACGCCCAGTGCGCGCTCACGTCCTGCCATTGTCGCGAATCGACAAAAGCCCGTCCTTGATGGCGAGACGAATGCCTTCCTCGATCAAGGTACGTGCGACGCCGGGAACGCTGGTGCCGTGGGTGCCCTGTCTCACCAGCTTCTCCAGATAGGTGATGGTCGAGAGCGCCAAGGTTACGGGAATGCGGTCAGTCTCGGCTTTTTCGGTGGCCATGCCTAAACGCTAGCCTCATACGCGGGTACATAAAAGTAACGATTAAGAGTCTATTTAGGTTTGGAGGTGGAAGTCAAATCCGGCTTCGGCCGATGCGTCAGCCCATTGGAATCGCTGGGGAAGTTCGGCACGGCATGGCGCGCCGCGCGAGAGACCGGGCGGCGGTGTGGCGTCGATGGGTCAGAAAGGGCGGGCCGGATCAGCCGTGCACGACCGTCTTTTCGATCATGCAATGGATGCCCTTGCAGCCGTTGACGGTCTGGGTCACCCGCAGATCGGCTGCCAGGCTGCACAGCGTATAGGCGTCCTCGCGCGACAGGTTTCGCTTCTCGCCGAGCAACACGATCATATCGCGCAGCGCCCGCACCACGCACTGGTCGAGATCGGGGTCCATCGCCATGGTCATGTAGTGCGTCGCCGTCTCGCCGCGGGGATAATCGAGCCTGAGGTCCTTGCGCAGCGTCAGGCGGAAGCGGCCCTGGAGTGCGGTCTCGATCGCGGTGACGCAGACCTCGCCGTCGCCCTGCACGGCATGGCCGTCGCCGCAGGAGAACAGCGCGCCGGGAACGAATACCGGCAGATAGAGTGTCGCACCGGCGCCAAGCTCCTTGTTGTCGAGATTGCCGCCCATGGCGCGTGGAACGAGCGAGGAGATGCGGCCCCAGGCCGGCGGCGGCGAAACGCCCATCACGCCGAAGAACGGCTTGAGCGGCAGGTCGAGTCCCCACGGCATGCGGCCGACCATCCGCGACCGGTCGAGCGGGATGTTCAGGATGCGCGTCTCGTGGAAATCGTCGGGCAGGGTGCCGGACAGCGGCTTGATCATGTTCCAGCCCCAATCCTGGCGGAGCTGGACGTCGAGGATCTCGACCGCGAGCACGTCACCGGGCTCGGCCCCTTCGATCGCGATCGGGCCGGTGAGGATATGGCCGGGGAGCATGCGCTCGTTTTTGGCATGAATCTCGAACATCTCGGGCGGGATGTGAAACTTGCTGCGGTCGGGCAGCATGTCAGGGCCGCCGCTGATGGTGTCGACCGTCACCTCGTCACCGCTCGCGATGGTGAGGACGGGCTTGAGCGCAGCTTCGAAGAAGCCCCAATGGCAGGTTTCGGGGCTGGAATGCAGGTGGTGATGGGTCATGTGGCTTGTCCGTCCGGTTTCATCGAGCCCGGGCTTGACCGGATGATCGATCCTCTTTCAAGAAGATTTCTGAAGATGGACGGGCTGGTCAAGCCCGCACATGGCACGATCATTCCAGCGAGGCTCCCCTGTATTTCGTTCTTTCCAAGACCATCGGCACCGCGCTGCTGCCGATCAATCTCCTGATCGAGCTGGGAATCCTGTCGCTGCTGCTGATGCCGACGCGTTTTTCCGCGCTCGGCCGCAAGCTCGCCGTGACCACGCTGGTGCTGCTGGCACTGGCTGCGTTCTCGCCGCTCGGTAATCTGCTGCTCTATCCGTTGGAATCGCGGTTTCCGGCATGGGACCCGGCGCGCGGCGCGCCCGACGGCATCATCGTGCTTGGCGGCTCCATCGACACGGATCTGTCGGCGGCGCATCGCACGCCAGTCGTTTCGCACGCGGCCGATCGCTTGTTTGCGCCGGCCGGGCTCGCGCGCCGCTATCCCAATGCGCGCATCGTCTTCACCGGGGGCACTGCGAATCTTGTCGAAACCGATTCCAGGGAGGCCGACTACTCCGCGCCGATCCTCGAAAGCCTCGGCATCGCGAAGGATCGCCTGATTCTCGATCGCGATTCCCGCAACACCTGGGAGAATGCGATCTTCACGAGGCAATTGGTATCGCCAAAGCCGGGCGAACGCTGGCTCCTGGTCACGTCGGCCTTTCACATGCCACGCGCGATGGGGATCTTCCGCAAGGCCGGATTTGACGTCGAAGCCTATCCCGTGGACTGGCGAATGGGCGGGCGTGGCGCTCTCCTCTCTTTCACCAATGTCGGCGGCGACGGTCTTGCCAGGACCGAAGTGGCGGTGCGCGAATGGATCGGGCTCGTTGCCTACCGCCTGATGGGCCGGACTAGCGAGTTGCTCCCGGGACCGGCGAAGGACTAGAACCGTTCAAGAAACAATAAATAGCGCCGGCGCGCGACCGCCGGCCGGGAGGACGCCATGCAACAGCAGAGTGCAGACAGCATCGATCTTGCCGGCCTTGTCGCCGATCTCAACAGCCTGCTGCGGCTGAAGACCACAGTGATCGGCATGAAGCTGTTCGCGCGTACCGCGGAGATGGAGGCGATCCCGAAAATCCGGCGGCCGAACGCGGTTCACACGACAGACCAGATCGTCAGCATGGCCTCGCGGCTCGGCTGGACCGTCGGCATTACCGGCAACGATCTCGTCGGCGCGCAATGCCGCGCCGTGATCGGCCTTGCACCGCAGGACGAGAAATGGCTCGCCGGCGAAAACTATGTCGGGGTCTGGCACGGCACGGCAGAGGACGCGCGCAAACGCCAGGAGGCGCTGGACGTCGTTCCGTTCGGCCAGTACCAGGCGCTCGCGGTCAGCCCGCTCGCCAGCGGCCGGCTCGATCCGCCCGACATCTGCCTCGTCTACGCCACGCCGGGACAGATGATCATCCTGATCAACGGTCTGCAATATACCGGCTACAAGAAGTTCGAATGGGGTGTCGTCGGCGAGACCGCGTGCGCGGATTCCTGGGGACGGGCGCTCAAAAGCGGTGAGCCCAGCCTGTCCTTGCCATGCTATGCCGAACGGCGCTATGGCGGCGTGCCCGACGAGGAGATGCTGATGGCATTGAAGCCGGAACATCTCGCCAAGGCGGTTGTGGGCATGAAGGCGCTGGCCAAGAACGGCCTGCGCTATCCGATCCCGCCCTACGGTATTCAAAGCGACGTCCGTGCCGGCATGGGCGTGAGTTACGCGAAGAAGTAAAGGCCGACCATGAGCTCTGCGAAATTCGACATCATCGTCTACGGTGCGACCGGTTTCACCGGTCAGCTCGTCGCCGAATATCTGACCCAGCATTACAAGAGCGACAAGACGCTCAAATGGGCGATGGCAGGCCGTAGCCTTGGCAAGCTGAAATCGGTACGCGATGCGGTCGGCGCGCCCGGGAACACGCCGCTGATTGTCGCGGATGCGTCCGACGCGGCTTCGCTGAAGGCGATGGCGGAACGGACGATGTCGGTGGTCACGACGGTGGGTCCGTATCAGCTCTACGGCGAGGAACTGCTCGCGGCCTGCGTCGCCACCGGCACGGATTATTTCGATCTCTGCGGCGAACCGATCTGGATGCGCCAGATGATCGACAAGTACGAGGCGGCTGCAAAAGAGAGCGGCGCGCGCATCGTGTTTTCATGCGGCTTTGATTCCGTGCCGTTCGAGCTCGGTGCGTTCTTCGTGCAGGAAGAGGCCAAGCGCATGTTCGGCGCACCGGCGTCGCGCGTGAAAGGTCGCGTGCGCGATATGCGCGGCACGCTCTCGGGCGGCACCGCGGCGAGCGCGAAGGCGACCTTCGATGCGGTTGCCAAAGACATCAGCCTCATCACGATCCTGAACGATCCGTTCGCGCTGACACCGGGTTTCACCGGCCCGAAGCAGCCGAAGGGCAACAGGTCGCTGCTCGAGGAGGACCTGCAATCCTGGGCCGCGCCGTTCACGATGGCGCTGATCAACACGCGCAACGTCCATCGCTCCAACATGCTGATGGGCTTCCCCTACGGCCAGGACTTCGTCTACGACGAGATGGTCCTGACCGGCCCCGGCGAGAACGGCGAGGCCAACGCCAAGCTCGTGATGGCGGCCAATGCGGGCAAGACCGGCCCCGACGCACCGAAGCCGGGCGAGGGGCCGTCGAAGGAAGAGCGCGAAAACGGTCTCTTCGACCTGCTCTATATCGCGATCGCACCCGATGGCCGCATGGTTCGCGCCGGCGTCACCGGCGACCGCGATCCCGGCTACGGCTCGACCTCGAAGATGATCTCCGAATGCGCCATCTGCATGCTGCGTGACGCGACAGACGTCGCCGCGGGCTTCTGGACGCCGGGCGCAGCGATGCAGCACAAGCTGATCAAGCGGCTGGTCGAGCACGCCGGGCTGACATTCGCCGTGGAGAGATAGAGGCGGTCACTTGCCGCAATCGCGGTGTCATCGTCCGGCTTGACCGGACGATCCGGTATCCCAGAGATGGCACTGATCGAATCGAGAGGTCGCGGCGTACTGGATGCCCGCCTTCGCGGGCATGACAGCGTTCGCAACTACACCGCCCGCGCGTCGTACGCGTACATGAACTCCATGCTCTTCGAACCCAGCGGCAGCAGCCACTTCATCATCTGATTGCGGATCCAAGCGCCGGTGGCGCTGAATTCGCGCTTGCTGTTGCCGTTCCGGCGCGCCAGCGCGACGATCTTTTCCGCGCGCGGGCGTCGCTCGGCCTCGAAGGCCTGGAAGGTGGCGCCGAGCTCCTGGCCTTGCTGCATCAGCCGGGCGAGGCGCATCGCATCCTCCAGCGCGAGCGAGGCGCCCTGGCCGGCATGCGGGCTGGTCGCATGCGCGGCGTCGCCGATCAGCAGCGAGCGCTTTCGCGACCAGGTCGGCAGGGTCGCGACGTCGAGCGTGTCGGTGACCACGATGTTCTCGGCCGCGTCGATGATGGCGGGGATCGGATCATGCCAGCCGCGATGGAAGCCGCGCAGGTGCTGCTTCAGTGTCGCGGGGTCGAGCGCGCGGAACATCGCCGCGTCCATGCCGTGTGCGGGCTGCGTGCTCCACCACATCACGCCGTCGTTCGGATCGGGACTGCAATAGCCGTAGCCGAAGAAGCCACTCTGCCCGAACGTGGTCTCGACATTCCGGCCGATCGGCCGGCCGTGGAGGACGGCGTACGGAACGAAGCCGCCGAAGCCGATCAGTCCGGTGTCGAACGGCTGCGGTCCGTCCGGCACGACGTGGCGCCGCGCAACCGAGTGCACGCCATCAGCGCCGATCAGGAAGTCGCCTTCGGCGGTGGTGCCGTCGGCGAAATAGGCGATGATCGGCTGGTCGCCGCGGTCCTCGATCTTGATCAGGCGCTTCTCGAAATACAGCGACACACAGGCGCACCAGGCCTTGTCGATCAGCATCTCGTTCAGCGTGGCGCGGCAGACGTTGACCGCCGGCTGGCCGAAGCGCCGCGCCATGTCGCGATTGATCGAGCCGAGCCTCTCTCCGCCCTGCGAACAGAAGTCGAACGACTCCGCGATCGAGCCGCGGCTGATCAGCTCGTTCGAAAGGCCGATCTCGTCCATGACTTGCATGCCGTTCGGTGCGATCTGAAGGCCGCCGCCGATGCCTTTCGAATAGGGCCAGGCCTCGTAGATCGCGGACTCGATGCCGGCGCGGCGCAACAGGACCGCGGCGACGGGGCCGGCGATGCCGGCGCCGATGATCAGGGCCTTGCGGGGACGGTTGGACATGGCTTGCTCCCGACGTTTCCGTGGTGCTAGGAGAATTAAGGTCGCTAAATCTCTTAGTGACTAAGATATATATCGACTAAGATATGAGGTCGGCCTTGTCAAGGACGAAGGCGCGCGCTGCGCTGCTGCAGGAACTCGAGGAGGCGATGCGCAGGTCGTCCGCGCAGGGCGTGCTCTATGGTCAGACCGTTGCGAACGTTGCCGGAATTGCCAATTCCGACCTCGAATGCATGGACATCCTGTATCTCGAAGGCCGCGTCACCGCCGGCCGGCTCGCCGAAGTCACCGGCCTGACGACGGGCGCCATCACCGGCGTGGTCGACCGTCTTGAAAAGGCGGGGCTGGTGCGCCGGGAACGCGACGATGCCGATCGCCGCAAGGTCTTCATTGCTGTCGTGTCAGAGGCGATAGAAAGGCTCGGCCAGTTCTACGTGCCGATGCAGCAGGCGATGGAGAAGGTTTTTGGCGGCTATTCCGACGCGGAATTGCGCTTGCTGCTGCGCTTCGCCAATGAGGGCTACAAGGGGGTGCTCGCGGCGACCGCGGCGCTGAAGGGCCTGCTCGACACGCCGCCGGAGAAGCGTCCCGATCTCAAGCTGAGGAAGCTTCGTCGCCAGCCCTAGTCTTGTAGATCTGTGCGGCCGCGATCATGCCCCACATCGCGCCCAGCATCATCCAGAAGTGCCGCCAGTGGTCGGTGTCGATCACGAAACTTTCGCCGACTGTGCCGACGAAGGCGGAGAAGACGGCGAGATAGGCGCGCTGCCATGGCACGCGAACGAAGATGTGTCGAAAGCCCATGATGACGGTCGTGAAGACCAGCGCGGGATAGCAGATGCCGGACAGCCAGCCGCCGGACATGAAGGCGTTGAGGTAGGAGTTGTGGGTGTCCTCGGGGAAGAAGCGGTGGAATTGCAGGGGGCCGATGCCGAACGGCAGGTCGAGCGCCATCTCCGCACCGAGGATGTGCCGGCCAAACCGGCCGAACCGGCCTTCGTCATAGCTCTGGTCGAAGCTCGCGCGCTGCTTGAACATTTCGGCGATGGAATCGAACGACATCAACACCGCGATCAGCGCCAGGCCCAGCACCGCGGCCAGGATGGCCATGACAATGATGCGCGAGCGCTGCGCGTTGGTGCGGCTGGTCAGCACCATCAGCGCCAGCATGAAGGCGGATGTCAGCACCAGCCCGCCCCAGGCGGCGCGGGAGAAAGCGAGCAGGATCGCCAGCGACATGATGCCGAAGGCGATGACGTTGCGGAACGCCTTGCCGAGCTTGTCGGAAACCACGCTCTGGAGCGAAAACAGCGCCGGCAGGATCAGGAAGGCGCCGAGCACGTTCGGGTCCTTGAACGTGCCGCGGGCGCGTCCATAAAGTGTGAGGAGGTCGTCTCCGCCGGGGACCAGGTGGAAGTAGCCGGCGACCGCCGACAGGGAGGCAACCATCGCGCCGATCACGAGTCCGCGGCGGAGCATGTCGAGCCGGGCCGTGGTGTCCTCCGATGTGACCATGGCGAAGAACAGGACCGTCACCGCCATGTACCAGGAGGTCGCAATCCAGCTCACCACCTCGGACTGTTCGAACAGCGGGATCGCGCTGATCGTGTAGCCGACATTGAGCAGGACCAGCATCAGCACCAGCGGCATCAGGGCGAGCCGCAGACGCAGGCCGGTGGCGAAGAAGGTGACAGTGGCCAGCAGCGTCACGATCTCGTAGGGGCTCGGCTCGATGAAGACGATCGCGCCGGAGGCGCCGACCAGCCACACCAGCGCACGCTGAAGGGCCAGCACGCCGGGCGCAGCGCGAACCGCTGCATTCATCTCCCCCGCTGTCGCCGCATACGCCATCACACGCTCACGCTACCGGTACGCCACAAAACACGCTCTCATCGTCCGGCTTGACCGGGCGATCCAGTACTCCGAGACAGCGAGGCTCTATGGCGGCGCCGCGGCGTACTGGATGCCCCGCCCCAGTACGCAATTGCGGACAAGGCGGAGCATGACGGAGAAACTCAGCTCAATACGCGTTCTCGTTCTTGGTCAGCAGCGACATCGGCGTCTTCAGCAGAATGACGAGATCGAACAGCACCGACCAGCTCTCGATGTAATAGAGGTCGAACTCGACGCGCTTCTGGATCTTCTCTTCGTTGTCGATCTCGCCGCGCCAGCCGTTGATCTGAGCCCAGCCGGTGATGCCGGGCTTGACCCGGTGGCGGGCGAAATATCCGTCGACGGCTTCGTCGAACAGGCGGCTCTGGAGCTTGCCTTGCACCGCATGCGGACGCGGGCCGACCAGAGAGAGATTGCCGGAGACGACCACGTTGAAGAGCTGCGGCAGCTCGTCGAGGCTGGTCTTGCGGATGAAGCGGCCGACACGGGTGACGCGCGAATCGTTCTTGGTCACGACCTTCGAGGCCGTCGGATCCGCCTGATGATGGTACATCGAGCGGAACTTGTAGACGTCGATGCGCTCGTTGTTGAAACCGAAGCGCTTTTGCCGGAACAGCACCGGGCCGGGGCTGTCGAACTTCACCGCCAGCGCCACCAATCCCATGACCGGCAGGGCCGCGAGCAGCGCGAGGGTGCCGACGATGCGGTCGAACAACCATTTCATCACCAGGTCCCAGTCGGTGATCGGCGCCTCGAACACGTCCAGTGTCGGCACCTCGCCGATATAGGAGTAGGAGCGGGGACGGAAGCGCAGCTTGTTGGTGTGCGCGGAGAGGCGGATGTCCACCGGCAGCACCCAAAGCTTCTTCAGCATCTCCAGGATGCGCGTCTCGGCGGAGATCGGCAGCGCGAACAGCACGAGATCGACGCGGGTGCGGCGGGCGAACTCGATGATGTCGTCCACCTTGCCGAGCTTGCGCGCGCCGGCACAAGTGTCGAGCGCGCGGCTGTCGTTGCGGTCGTCGAACACGCCGAGCACGTGGATGTCGGAATCCTCCTGCACTTTCAGCGCCTCGACCAATTGTTCGCCGTTGCGGTCGGAGCCGACAATGATGGTGCGGCGGTCGAGCCGGCCCTCGCGCGCCCAGGCGCGCACCAGCGAGCGCAGCACCAGGCGCTGGCAGACGAGCGCGGCGAGCCCGAGGAAGTAGAAGGCGGCAAGCCACAGCCGCGATATTTCGCTGCCGAATTTGGCGAAGAAGGAGATGCCGATGAACAGCAGGAAGACGAACGACCAGGAGGAGATCATCCGCGTCATCTGCCGGAGCTGACCGCGGAACAGCTGCACTTGATAGATGTCGGCGGCCTGGAAGCAGACCACGGCGGAGACCGCGACGGCGATGATCTGCGCGGGATAAACCCAGCTGAAGGAGCCGGCGAGCGGCATGACATAGCCGAGATAGAGAGCAATGCCGACGAGGCTCAGCAGCGCGAAATCGGCCAGGCGGACGAAGCCGGTGATCACGATCGGCGAATAGGCGCGGGCGACCTTCTGGTTGACGATGTCGAGCGCGGCGGGCGAGAGCCGTCGGCGGCGCTCCACAAAGGGCTGGTCAGCCGGCTTCGCCGCGACGCTGGTCGCGGCATCGAGCATCGAGCGTGCGTTGAGCGGTTCCACGGGCGTCCACGTCCATTCCAAAAACCCGCGGGACACGTCCTTGCGCCCCGGGCGAGCATCCCCTGGCACATCGAGTATCGAACAAATCGGAAGATTCTCTAAAGCGGGCCTTAAGGATGGTTAGTGTTTGGTAAATGCGTCGCGATATCCCGCGAGCACGCCATCAACCATCGCCTGCTGAGAGAAATGCGCGGAGATGCGCTCGCGCAAGGACGATGCGCGCTGCACGGTCGCTTGCGGATTGTCGAGCGCGGCCGCAATCGCCTCCGCCATGGCCTCCGCGTCGCTCGGCGCGAACAGCGCCGGGCTCTCCGCCCCAAAAATCTCGGGGATGCCTCCGATTTTGGACGCGATCATCGGAATGCCGGCAGCACCGGCCTCGATTACGACATAGGGCATGGAATCGCCACGCGAAGGAACGACCAGCAGCCGCCCCTTGGAAAAGCCGTAGCGCGCCTTGACATGGCCGATGAAGCGGATGGCACTGGTCAGGCCAAGCCTCTCGACCTGCGCTTTCAATGCCGCGGTCTCCTCGCCATCGCCGCCGAGCGTCAGGGTGACCCTCTTGCCGCCCTCGTGCAGGCGCGCCACCGCATCGACCAGCAGATCGGCGCCCTTGATGTGCCTGAACTCACCGACATAAGCGAGGTCGGTGGCGTCGCCGGCGATGATAACAGGCTCGAATTCTTCCGGCGTCACACCGTTGAAGACGCAATGCACCACGCCCTTCGGCGTGCCGACGATGCGCTGATAGGTGTCGCGGGCAAACGCGCTTTCGAACAGAAAAAGGTCGGTCGCGCCCATCAGCGTGCGCTCGAGCCGCGCATAAAACTCGCCCTTGAGCGTGTTGAGGGGATAATGCAGCGAGCCGCCATGCGGGGTGTAGATGCGGATGGTGTCGTCGGAGCGCCGCCGCATGCGGATGAAAGCACCGGCCTTGGCGCCGTGGCCATGCATGACGTCGGGCTTGAGCGTAGCGATCAGGCGCCGCAAGCGAAGCCAGACCAGGACATCGTCCGGCGACGGTTCGCGGCGGATCGCCATCCGGTGCACGCCGAGCTTCAGTCGCGGTGCGAGCTCGGCAAGGGCCTTGTCGGCGCGCTCGCCGCCGGTGAGGTTGTCGGCGAGGATGCCGACATGATGGCCGCGGTCGACCTGGCCGTTGGCGACGTCGAGGATGTGGCGGAAGATGCCGCCGACCGGAGCGCGCACGGCGTGCAGGATGCGAAGCGGCTGGTCTTGAGAGGGGGGCATGATCAAAACCAGCGCTCGACGGCGAATGCTCGAACAAAACTCACGAAATAATCGAGACGGATTAAGAGCCCTCGTGGTTAACAAACGGTGACGAGCGCGCCCGCGCGGGCTGTCGGATGCCGCGATTAACCCAGCGGCAACCTTAATGGAGTGTAATCGCCCCGGTTCAGGTAAGTTCGTGGCGTTGCGCTTGCGGGAGTGTTCGATGCGTTTAGCGTTCTGGCGTGGCGGCAAGGACAGGGCGGTGGTCGAGCGGGCCGTCTCGAAGGCCAAAGCCGAAACCAAGCGGGCCGAACTCGCGCCCAGGATCGAAGCAAAGCCTGCGCCCGTTGCTCCGACGCAGCAGCCAGTCGAATCCGGCGACATCGACCTTCACGCGCTCGGCGCGGCATTGGCGCGCAAGCGCGGCTGGATCATCGTGCCGACGGTGCTGGCGCTCGTCGCGTCCGTCGCGATCGTCAATCTCGTCACGCCGCGCTACAAGTCTGAGTCCCGCATCCTGATCGACGGCCGCGAGAACGTGTTTCTGCGCCCCAACAGCGATCGCGCCGAGGAGCGGCAGGCGCTCGACGCAGAGGCCGTCACCAGCCAGGTGCAGCTCGTGCTGTCGCGCGACCTCGCGCGCGAGATCATCAAGAAGAACAAGCTTGCGGAGCGGCCCGAGTTCGATCCGGTGCTGCAAGGCATTTCGCCGCTGAGGTCGCTTGCGGCGCTGGTTGGCATCGGCCGCGATCCGTTCTCGATGACGCCGGAAGAGCGCGTGCTCGACGCCTATTACGAGCGCCTCCAGGCCTACGCCGTCGACAAGTCGCGCGTGATCGTGATCGAATTCCAGTCCGCCGATCCCGATCTCGCCGCGCGCGTCGCCAATTCAATCGCCGACGGCTATCTCGTGCTCCAACAGGATGCGCGCCAGGACCAGGCCCGGAACGCGAGCCAGTGGTATGGCGGCAGGATCGACGAGCTGCGACGGAATGTCTCCGAGGCCGAAGCGAAGGCCGAGGATTTCCGCTCCAAGTCGAGCCTGTTCATCGGCACCAACAACACGACGCTGTCGAACCAGCAGATGGGCGAGGTCAACACCCAGCTCAACAATGCGCGCGCGCTCAAGGCCGATGCCGAGTCCAAGGCGCGCCTGATCCGCGAGATGATCCAGAGCGGCAAACCGATCGAGTCGTCGGAAGTGCTGAACTCGGAATCGATGCGCACGCCCTCCCAGCAGCGCGTGGCGTTGCGGGCGCAGCTGGCCGAGCAATCGTCGACGTTGCTTGGCAACCACCCGCGCATCAAGGAATTGAAGGCGCAGCTCGCCGACCTCGACACCCAGATCCGCGACGAGGCCGCCAAGCTCGCCCGCACGCTCGAAAACGATGCGCGTGCCGCCACCGGGCGCGTTCAGGAATTGTCCGCAAGCCTCGAGCAGCTCAAGAAGCAGGCGACGTCAACCAACGGCCAGGACGTGCAGCTCCGCGCCCTCGAGCGTGAGGCAAAAGCGCAGCGTGACCTGCTCGAGACCTATCTCGCGAAGTACCGTGAAGCGAACACCCGCGAGACCATCGATACCGCGCCGACGGATGGCCGCATCATCTCACGCGCCATCGTCTCGAACATGCCGGCCTATCCGAAGAAGCTGCCGATCGTGCTGATCGCGACGATCGCGACACTGTTGCTCTCGTCCGGCGTCGTCGTCACCGGAGAGTTGTTGCGCCAGACCGCGCCCCGTGCAGTCGCTGTATTCACGCCAGCGCAAACGCGGGCGTCGGCTCGCCAGGAACAAGTTGTTCAACCGATGGTCATCGAGCCGTTCGTCGATCCGGTCATGGCAGAGCCCGCGCCGCTTCAGCCGGAGATGACGGCGGATGCTGATGTCAGCGGATTCGCGGAGATCGAACGCCTGGCCGTTAGCCTGCGCGCCGCCGGGGCTGGGGCGAAGAAAGTCACGGTGCTCGGCACCGCAGCCGGCGAAGCCGTCACGCTGTCGACGCTGACACTGGCCCGGTATCTCGCGCGCGATGCGCGGGTTGTCGTGGTCGATCTTGCCGCGTCCTCGCCGACCATGGCCGCCGTATCCGTCGACGCCTCCGCACCCGGCCTTGCCGAGCTGATGCAGGGCGAGGCGTCGTTCGCGCAAATCATCACCCGGGACAAGCTCTCGCGGCTGCATCTGGTCTTGCCCGGCCGTCCCGGCTTCGATCGCAGTCTGTTGCAGTCGCCGCGGGTGACCCTGGCGGTCGACGCGCTGCTGCGCGCCTACGACCACGTGCTGCTCGATGCCGGCAGCGCCTCCGACCTGCCGGCCGAACTGCTGACGGCGAATGCCCGCGCCGTCGTGGTGCCCGACGCGTCGATGGCGCCGGATGCGCGCGCGCTGATGTGCGAGCAGCTCAGCGCCGTCGGCTTCAGCGAAGTCACGATGCTGAGCAAGCCGGTGCAGCCGTCGAATCCGGTGGATGCGCCGCGCGTCGTGGCGGCGTAGGCAAAGACAGATTACCCGAACGCGCGTCGCAGCCGCTGCGCGAGGTCGAACAGCATCTGGTTTTGTTTCACCAGCCGCTTGCCGTGGCTCAGCGAGGACATTGCCATCGCCGCGAGTTTTCCGCGTGACGTCAGCGGAACAAAACTGTCGAAAATGTTCTGGTCGTCCTTGCAGAACATCCGCTTGTACTCGTCCGAGCCGATGCCAAGGTCGAGCGAACGGTAGCCGCGCTCGGCATAGCGGTCGATGATGTAGCGCATCAGGATCAGCCCGGGGCTGTAACGGGCGTGCTCGGACATCGTGTAGGTGTTGAACATCATCGAGTAGCGCTGGCCATCGGCGACGCCGGCGAAGATCGCGATCACCTCGTCGTCGCATTCGAGCGCGTGGATGTCGATGACGCGGCCTTCACCGCGCAGCGCAAGGCAGGCGCTGCGGACGAATTGCTCGACGCCGGGCTCGGCGAAGACGTTGGGAAGCTTCTGTTCGGCCATCCGCGCCGGCTTGACGCGGAAGAACCAGTCGAGCAGGCGGGTGACGTCCGTATCCGTGGTCGCCAGGTGATAGCGATAGCCGGCGAGAGCCTGGAGCTTCTTCTCCTTGCTCTTGAGACGACGGCGGAGCGAATTGCTGATCCGCGACGCCGGCGGACCGCCCGGCTCCATCGTGAGCAGCGGGCAACCGTTGATCGCGCTCTGGCGCGGCAGGAGCACAAACGGATTCTGCTGGTCGTGCCAGTGCAGCGGCTGCTGCGTCAGTGCGAGCACGTCGACATGCTCGCGCAAGGACGCAAGCAGCACGTCGAGATCGGCGATGGCGACCTGCGCTGCAAACTCGGCGTTCCACAAGCCCATGTTGAAGGAGGTATGCTTGCCGCCCATGAAGCAGGCCGTGCGCACGCCGTGGTTTTGGCGCAGCGAGAGCGGCAGCAGCAGGAGCGGCCGATGCTCGGCGTCGCGGGCAATGACGATGAAGGGGCGGGCGCGTTCGTGTTCGCCGACCAGGCCCTGCCAGGGACTCAGCAGGTCAAATCGCTGATAGGGCGTGAAGAGGTGACCGGGCTCCTCGAAGGCGCGCCAGACCGCCTCGGCCGTGCCGAGATCGGTGACGATATCGACATGCGCGATGCGGCTCGCTTTCGACCGCGCTGGCGATTCTGCCGTCCGGCTTTGCATCGCCGCAGCCATGGTCATTCGCGAAACCTGTCGAGAAATCAAAATGTGCGTAATTCGGCCTGTGGCCGACCTTTGCAAAGAAATGTCAACAAAGGGTAATGACTATGGGGAGGGGGAACGGGCGCCGACGGGCGTGAAGGTGGGATATGGCATCCGACGACAGATGGCTGGAACGGCTGCGCCTCGAGCTGACCTGGTTCACCGGCCAGGCGGCGCTGCGTAGTCGTGGTGCCGGCGCCATCCTGCGCCTTGCGCATGTGCGGCCGCGGCGGCGCGGCGGGTTTCAGCCGCTGCGCGAGAACGAGATCACGCCGCACTTTCTCGATCGCGCCATTCGCGCGTTGAAGCGGTGGAATTATGATTTTCTCGGCATGGACGAGGTCTGCCGGCGCGCGGTGACGCTGCCGGAAAAGCGGCGCTTCGTGGCGCTCACCTTCGACGGCGCCGGCAAGGATCTGATCGACTTTGCCTATCCGGTGCTGGCGCGCCACGGCGTGCCCTTCACGATTTATGTGCCCACGGCGTTTCCCGACGGCGTCGGAGAAGCCTGGTGGCTCGGACTCGAGCAGGTGATCGCGCGCGAGAGCCGTGTCAGCCTGTTGATGGGCGAAAAGGAGCAGCGCTTCACCGTCACAGGCAAAGCCGAGAAGCAGGCGCTGTTTTCGTTCGTCGAGTGTTGGCTGCGCTCGCTGCCGCCGGCGGATGTGTCGGCTGCGATCGCCGATCTCTGCACGCGCTACCGGGTCGACCTCGCCGCGCTCTCACGCGATGCGTCGATGAATTGGGAGGATCTGGCGAAGCTTGCGGCCGATCCGCTGGTGACGATCGGCAGCGCGACTGTGAACTATCCCGTGCTCGCCAACATGAAGGATGCAGCCGCGCTGCGGGAAATGACGATGGGCAAGGCGGTGGCGGAAGCGGCCTTCCATCGCGACATCCGGCATCTCGCCTTTCCGTTCGGCGATCGCGCCTCATTCCGGCGCAGCCATGTCGTCATGGCGGAGGAGGCGGGCTTCGCCAGCGCGGTGTCGACGATCCCGGGCATCGTGGATGCGGAGGGACGCACCAATCTGCGCGCGCTGCCGCGCATTTCCTGGGATGGCCGGGTGCGCTCGCTGCGCATGCTACGCGTGCTGGTGTCGGGCACGGGCTTTGCGCCGGTGAAGCCGACCGGCACCGCTACGAACTAGAGGCGCTACGACCTGGACTTGGCCCGGTCGGGCCGCTGCATCCAGCTCACGATCGGCATCGCCGGCAGCACCCAGCCCATGCCGACCACCACGTAATAGATCGCCTGCCGCCAGCCGGACTCGGCGATCCATGGCATCTGCGCCAGCGCCATACCGAGCAGGGCCCAGACGGTGGCGAGCACCAGGAGGAGGATGGTGCCGAGGAACTTGCGGGTACGGATCGTCATGACGGAATATTGCGGCTTTCGCGTAACTTGCGCTGCGGGAGCGGGGGACTATAAGGGGCACGCAGTCCGGTTCAAGCTCTGGTTTTTGCCTCGAATGACGACGATTTCCGCCCCGTCCGAGCCGCATCGCGCCGTGCGCTGGTGGCTGATCTCCGTGGCGGCGCTGATCGCGCTGATGGTGCTGGTCGGCGGCGCGACCCGGCTGACGGAATCCGGCCTCTCGATCGTCGAATGGAAGCCGGTCACGGGCAGCGTGCCGCCGCTCTCCGAAGGGCAGTGGACGGCGGCCTTCGAGGCCTACCAGAAGATCCCGCAATATCGCGAGCTCAACGCGGGCATGAGCCTGTCCGAGTTCAAGGAGATCTTCTGGTGGGAATGGACCCACCGGCTGCTCGGCCGCTTCATTGGGGTCGCCTATCTGCTGCCGTTCCTGTTCTTCCTGTGGCGCGGCGGCCTGTCGGGTGAGTTGAAGCGGCGGCTGTGGCTGCTGTTTGGGCTTGGCGGGCTCCAAGGCGCGGTTGGCTGGTGGATGGTGGCCTCGGGACTGTCCGAACGGGTCGAAGTTTCGCAATATCGGCTGGCGACGCATCTGGTGCTCGCGCTGCTGATCTTCGCCGGCATCGTCTGGACGGTGCGGCGGCTCGCCGAGCGGCCGCAGATCGCAGCACCATCGCGGCTGCGCTTCACGAGCGCCTTGCTCCTCGTCGTGACCTTTATTCAGATCTATTTCGGCGCGCTGGTTGCCGGCCTGCGCGCCGGGCGCGCCTACAACACCTGGCCGCAGATCGACGGCGCGTTCATTCCCTCGGCTGAGCGGCTGTGGTTCGAGACGCCATGGTGGCGCAACATGTTCGACAATGTGCTGACGGTGCAGTTCGAGCACCGCATGACGGCCTATGCGTTGTTCGCGCTCGCGGCATTGCACGCGTTCGATGCGGTGCGTTCACGCGCAGGTTCTGCGGCAAGCGGCGCGCTTTTGCTGTTTGGCGCGGTAAGCCTGCAGGCAGTGCTCGGCATTCTCACGCTGCTCAACCAGGTGCCGATTGATCTCGCGCTGGCGCATCAGGCGGTTGCGCTCGTGGTGCTGACGCTTGCGGTGATGCAGACAGAGCGGCTAGCTGCGCGTGGCTCAACCGAAGCGCAGCCGCGGGCGATTCCTGTCAGTCAGCCCGGCTGATCACTACCAGCCCGGCTGATCAGCAATAGCCGTAGATGCCGCACGAGTAGGGCAAGCGCCAGAAATAATCGACCTGCTTCCCGCCGTAATACGGGCCCTGATAATCGTAATCCCACGGGCGGCCGTAATAGCCCGGCAGCGTGTGGGAGCCCGGCAGCAGTGGCGTACCCGGCAGGTTGCGGATGTAGCTGCCGATGCCATAGGCCGGCGAGATCAGCGCATCCGGATCCGTCTCGACATAGACCTGCGGCGGCTCCTGCGGCGGAGCGGCGGGCCGCCGTTTCGGCGTGGCCGGCAAATCGGCGGCAATCGCAGCTGAGACCGTCAGCATCGCCGCAAGGGCAGGCACCATCCAGCGCAGCATCGTCGGCTCCGAATCAAAGGGGCGATCCAGTGACGATGTATGCGGCAGATATGGTTAATGACTGTTAACGGAGGCCGTCTTCCGGGACGCACCCAAGCGCCCCGGAATGACCGAGAAAGCTACGCGCCCAGCGCCTGTTCCAGATCGGCGATCAAGTCTTCCTTGTCCTCGATGCCGATCGAGAGCCGCACCACGTCGGGGCCGGCGCCGGACTTGACCTTGGCGGCGTCGTCGAGCTGGCTGTGCGTGGTCGAGGCCGGATGGATGACGAGCGAGCGGGTGTCGCCGACATTGGCCAGATGCGAGAACAGCTGCAACTTCGACACCAGGCTGACGCCTGCGTCGTAGCCGCCCTTCAGGCCGAAGGTGAACACGGCGCCGGCGCCCTTCGGCGCGTATTTGCGCGCAAGCTGGTTGTACTTGTCGCTTGCAAGCCCCGCATAGTTCACCGAGGCCACCGCCGGATGGCCGGCGAGGAATTCGGCGACCGCCTTCGCATTGTCGCAGTGCTTCTGCATGCGCAGCGGCAGCGTCTCGATGCCGGTGAGGATCATGAAGGCATTGAACGGCGACAGCGCGGGGCCGAGGTCGCGCAGGCCGAGCACGCGGCAGGCGATCGCGAAGGCGAAATTGCCGAACGTCTCCTGGAGCCGGATGCCGTGATATTCGGGCCGCGGCTCCGCCAGCATCGGATATTTGCCGCCGGTCGACCAGTCGAAGGTGCCGGCATCGACGATGATGCCACCGATCGAATTGCCGTGGCCGCCCAGAAACTTCGTCAGCGAGTGCACGACGATGTCGGCACCGTGATCAATCGGCCGGATCAGATAGGGCGAGGCCAGCGTGTTGTCGACGATCAGCGGTACGCCCGCCTTGCGCGCCACCGTCGAGACCGCCTCGATGTCGGTGATGCTGCCGGCGGGATTGGCGATGGACTCGATGAAGATCGCTTTCGTGCGCGGCGTGACCGCGCGCTCGAAGCTCGCGATGTCGTCGGGATCGGCCCACACCACGTTCCAGCCAAAGCTCTGGAACGCATGCGTGAACTGGTTGATCGAGCCGCCATAGAGCTTTCGCGCGGCGATGAACTCGTCGCCGGGCTGGAGCAATTGCTGCAGCACCACGACCTGCGCGGCATGGCCCGAGGCCACAGCAAGCGCGGCCGTGCCGCCTTCGAGCGCCGCGACGCGTTCTTCCAGCACCGCATTGGTGGGATTGCCGATGCGGGTATAGATGTTGCCGAACGCCTGCAGGCCGAACAGCGAGGCGGCGTGGTCGGCGTCGTTGAAGACAAAGGATGTGGTTTGATAAATCGGAGTCGCGCGCGCACCGGTGGTGGGATCGGGCTGTGCACCGGCATGCACGGCGAGGGTCGAAAATCCCGGAAGGCGATCGCTCATTGAGGGCGTCCTGTTCTCGTGGTCTGAAATCGCGCGGTATGCTGATTGGCGCCGCGGCTGGCGTCAAGGCGGCGCTTCATATCAGAATGATCGTGCTACGCATTGTCGCGTTCGCGAAATGAACCCGTCGCAATTGCGTCAGCTTTGCTCGGTCTTGTTTTTGGCGGCGCGATCCGATGCCGCGGTCTCGCCACCGCCGACACTCATCCGATTGAGGGATAAGCGCATCCCCTGCGTCGGTGCCGGGGGGCGCTTGGAACTCAGCGTGCGCGAATTGACGCCCATCCAGGAGATCTCCGAGGACAGACGGCCATATTCGATCTTGGGGCAGCGGTTCATCACCACCTTGATACCGACCGATTCCGCCTTCAGCGCCGCCGCATCGTCGCGAGCGCCAAGCTGCATCCAGATCACCGTCGGCAGCGGATCGAGTGTGAGGGCTTCCTCGACCACCGGCATGATGTGGCTGGAGTTGCGGAAAATGTCGATCATGTCGATGGGGCGCCCGATGTCGGACAGCGAGGCGACGAAGGGCTTTCCGAGCAGCTCCTTGCCGACATGGCCGGGATTGACCGGAATCATGTCGTAGCCGCGCTGGGCCAGATATTTGAACGCGAAATAGCTCGGTCGCACGTTGACCGGCGAGGCGCCGACCATCGCGATCGACTTCACGCCGTTGAGGATGCCCCGGATGTAGTTGTCGGGATAGCTGTCGTGGTTCATTGGCTCTTCTTCTTGCTGTCATTGCGAGGAGCGAAGCGACGAAGCAATCCAGACTGTCACCGCGGAGATATCCTGGATTGCTTCGCTTCGCTCGCAATGACGAATTTCACTCGTCCCGCCATGTCGGCGTGCGCTTCTCGATGAAAGCGCCGATGCCTTCCTCGGCGTCGCGCGCCATCATGTTCTCGGTCATCACCTCTGCCGCATAGCGGTAGGCGTCCGCAAGGCTCATCTCGGCCTGGCGGTAGAACGCCTCCTTGCCGAGCTTGACGGTGTAGGCGGATTTCAGCGCGACCTGTTCGGCCAGCGCGATCGCGGCCTCGCGCTCGGTGCCAACGGCGACGACACGATTGACGAGTCCGATCTCGCGGGCGCGTGCAGCCGGGATCGGCTCTCCCGTCAGCAGCATCTCCATCGCCTGCTTGCGCGGCACGTTGCGCGACAGCGCCACCATCGGCGTCGAGCAGAACAGGCCGATGTCGACGCCGGGGGTGGCGAAGCTCGCAGCTTCCGAGGCGATCGCGAGATCGCAACTCGCCACGAGCTGGCAGCCGGCGGCGGTCGCGATGCCCTGGACGGATGCGACCACGGGCTTGGGCAGGTGTACGATCGCCTGCATCATCGCGCTACAAGCGGTCATCATCTCGGCGAAGAAGGCACGGCCGCGATCGGGGTCGTCGCGGCGCGCGGTCAGCTCTTTCATGTCGTGGCCGGCGGAGAAGGCGGGACCATTGGCCGCGATCACGACGCCGCGGACAGCCTTGTCGTCGCGGATCTCATTGAGCTCGGCATGCAGGCTTGCGATCATCGCCTCCGAGAGGCTGTTGCGGGCGGCCGGGCGGTTGAGGGTCAGGACCGCGATGGGACCTATGGTCTCGCGCAGCAGGATCGGCGGTTGCGGGGAGGGGGCGCGGGCGGCCTGGACGGACATCGAAGCGTTTCCGGTTGGATTATTGCGATTGGATGACGCAGATAACTTAATGTAACAGGGGACGTGAAGCGAGGGTGAGGGGTAGCATGGCGTTAGCGAAAATGAGCGTGGCGGATCTCGAGCAGTTTCTCCGCAACGAGTTTCCTCAGGCCTTCAGCGGCGACGACATCACGATCGAGAGCGCGGACGGCCAAGCCTGCCTTTTGCGTCAGCGCTACAGCGAAAGGATGCTGCGGCCGGGTGGAACCGTGTCCGGCCCGACGCTGATGGCACTCGCCGATTTCGCGATGTACGTGGTGCTGCTGTCCGCGATCGGGCCGATCGGGCTCGCCGTGACCACCAATCTCAACATCAACTTCCTGCGCAAGGGTCAGCCCGGGCAGGACGTGCTGGCGGAGGCGCGGCTGCTCAAGCTCGGCAAGCGGCTGGCGGTCGGCGAGGTGAACCTGTTGTCCGGCACTTCGCCCGATCCGATTGCCCATGTCACCTCAACCTATTCCATTCCAAATGCTTGAGCTTTTCGCGGGTATCTCGATACCATATTTTTAACCCGTTGATATTGAACATTTAAATTGCGCCTTTGGGCATTGACCATGGCGCCTCTGTTCTCTAGAAAACCGCTCAGTCCGGTGCGGTGTTCGCGCCGATGCTCCCCGTTCACGGAAACTTTGACATGAAAACCTTTTCGGCAAAGCCGGCTGAGGTGACGAAGAAGTGGGTACTGATCGACGCCAAGGGTCTGGTCGTCGGCCGTCTCGCCACCATCGTCGCCATGCGCCTGCGCGGCAAGCACCTCCCGACCTACACCCCGCACGTTGATTGCGGCGACAACATCATCATCATCAACGCGCAGCATGCGGTCCTCACCGGTCGCAAGCGCGAGCAGAAGACCTACTACAAGCACACCGGCTATGTCGGCCACATCAAGGAGCGCACCGCGCGCCAGATCCTCGAGGGCAAGCATCCCGAGCGCGTGCTCGAGAAGGCCATCGAGCGCATGATCCCCCGTGGTCCGCTCGGTCGCGTCCAGATGGGCAACCTCCGCGTCTATGGCGGCGCCGATCATCCGCACGAGGCGCAGACGCCCGAGAAGATCGACATCGCCAAGTTGAACCGCAAGAACACGAGGGCCGCATAACATGGCCGAATCCATCCAGTCGCTCGACCAGCTCTCGCAGCTCAAGACGGCGGCCTCGCCCGACGCGCCCAAGCACGAGAAGAAGGTCGACAAGTTCAACCGCGCCTATGCCACCGGCAAGCGCAAGGACGCGGTCGCCCGCGTCTGGATCAAGCCGGGCGCCGGCAAGGTCACGGTCAACGCGCGCGAGGTCGAGGTCTATTTCGCCCGTCCCGTGCTGCGCATGATGATCGAGCAGCCCTTCTCCGTGGCCGCGCGTTCCGGCCAGTACGACGTGATCTGCACGGTCGCCGGCGGCGGTCTGTCCGGACAGGCCGGTGCGGTGCGTCATGGTATCTCCAAGGCGCTGACCTATTTCGAGCCGGAGCTGCGCACCGTGCTCAAGAAGGGCGGCTTCCTCACCCGCGACTCCCGCGTGGTCGAGCGCAAGAAGTACGGCAAGGCCAAGGCCCGCCGGTCCTTCCAGTTCTCGAAGCGTTAATCGCTTCGGTCACATTCGCCGCGAAAGCGGCTTCAATGAGATGCAAAAGGGCGCTGATTTCAGCGCCCTTTTTGCTGTTCGTTTGTATGCAAATTGATGGCGTGTTTCCTGAAAAGTTGGGTCTGGATAAAAACCTGAATGGAAGGCGCGAGACATAGCGTCGCATCTGGAAGGGCGCGCAAATCGGCTGAGCCGATCGCGTAACTGCTATGTCTAGAAGGGGGCCGACATGACGTCGCTCGATAGCATCACGCTCTATTTGGTCGCCACCATGATTGCCGCACTGCTCGGCGCCATGATGGTGTTTTTCGGCAGGCAGGAGAACAGCCCTGCGTTGAAATGGTGGGGCACCGCGTATCTCCTCGGCGCCGCATCGGTCGCGCTGTGGACTGCGGCCGGCGAAAAGCTCGGCCCGCATCTTTACCTCGCGCTGAACGCGGTCGGCTTCGTCGCCTGCGGCATGGTGTGGAATGCGGCGCGCGTCTTCCACGGCCGCAAGCCGAACTGGCCGGGTCTCCTGGTCGGCGCGCTCGCCTGGGCCGCTGCCGCTACGCTGCTCGATCCCACGGCGTCCATGCTGCGCATGATCGCGGGCGCCGGCATCGTCTCGGTCTATGCGGCGCTGACCGCGAGCGAGCTCTGGGTCGAGCGGCGCAAGAGCCTGCAACGGCGCTGGCCGGCCTTCGTGGTCCCGGTGATGCACGGCTGCGCCTTGATGCTGCCGATCCTGCTCGGAAGTTTCCTGCGTCCGAACGATGCCGGCTTCTCCGGCAGCATCTGGGTCACCGTGTTCGCGGTCGAGCTCGTGCTTTATGCCGTCGGCACCGTGTTCGTGATCTTCATGCTGGTGTCCGAGCGCACGGTCACGGCGCACCGGACTGCCGCCTCCACAGACCCGCTGACCGGCATGCTCAACCGCCGCGGCTTCTCGGAAGCCTGCGGACGCGTGATCGAGCGCGAGGCCAAGGCCGGCCGTCCCGTCACCGTGATGATCTTCGACATCGATCATTTCAAGTCGATCAACGACCGCTTCGGCCATCCCGCCGGCGACGAGATGCTGAAACTGTTCTCGACCGTCGTCGTCAGCAATCTTCGCATCACCGACATGTCGGGCCGGATCGGCGGCGAGGAGTTTGCTGCCCTCTTGCCCTGTTCGCTGGAGGAGGGCGTGCTGGTCGCCGAGCGCGTGCGCGAGGCGTTCGAGACCTCCGGCGTTGTGGTCGATGAAGGCCCGGTCGACACCACAGTCAGCATAGGCGTCGCCGGCGGTCCGGCCGGCACCGAGCTCGAGATCTTGCTGGCCTCGGCCGACACCGCGCTCTACCAGGCCAAGCGCGGCGGCCGTAACCGCGTCGAGGCGGCGGAGGAACTGCCACTGTCGCTGGAGAACTGGCGCCGCCAGAGCGCCGCGCGGATCGGCCTGCCCAAGACCCAATCCGAGACGCAGCCGGCGACAGCCTAGGCAAAGGAGGCCTGGGGTAAGCCCCTGTTTACCATTCGATCCCTAACATTGCGGTCATGGAATCGATCCGTCGACAGAACCCGCAGGCTGCCCTGATGTCGCTCGAAGCCCGAGCGGCCTCGGCACGCGGCGGTTTCGCCTGCCTCTTCTCTACCGCGGATGAATACGAGCGCGCGCTGATCAGCGCGCGCCGCGCCCAGGGGCGCTATGCGCAAGGCCGCAACTACTGGCCGCTCGCGCTGTTCGCCGGTTGTGCGCTCATGGTGGCGGGCACCGCTCTGCTGCTCGCCTGAGTGGTCTGCATTTTTGGACCGGGCAGGGCGCCGTTTCGGCGCCTTTTTCTTTGCCGCCGGCTGCGCTAGACACGCCCATCGAACGAAAATGGGTGGAAACAGATGATCACCGAGATCGCGCAAATCGACGTCAAGCCGGGCAGCGAGAAGGACTTTGAGGCCGCCGTCGCCAAGGCCAAGGCCGCTTTCGGCCGCTCCAAGGGTTTTCATGGTTTTGAGCTGCACAAGTCGATCGAGAAGCCGCAGCGTTACCGGCTGATGGTGAAATGGGAGACGCTGGAAAGCCACACCGTCGACTTCCGCGGCTCGGAGAATTTCACCGAATGGCGCGGCCTCGTCGGCCAGTATTTTGCGTCGCCCCCGGAGGTCGAGCACACCGAGACCGTGCTCACAGCCTGATGCCGGTCAGGCCGCCTCCGCCAAAGGCGGCGCCTCATACGCTTTGAAATGATCGATCATGACCTTGGCGATGGCAACCAGTGGCAACGCCAGCGCCAAGCCCCAGATTCCGAACACAACGCCGAGCAGGATCTGGAACGCGAATAGCGTGGCCGGCGGGATGTCCAGTGCCTGGCGCTGGAGGATCGGCGTCAGCAAATAGCTCTCCATGGCGTGCACGCCCAGGAAGAGGATGAAGGCCGACAGCGCCGGGATCCAGCCCGAGGCGAGGCTCGCCAGCACCACGACGACCCCGGCAATGATGGCGCCGACGGTCGGGATGAAGGCCAGCAGGCCCGCCTGGATTCCCAGGATGAACGAGCCGGGAATGCCGATGACGGCAAGCCCGATCCAGGTCACGACCCCGACCGCAAGCATCACGACGATCTGCGCGATCAGCCAGCGCTCCAGCGTCTCGCCGATGCGGTCGATGATCAAGGCCACGCGAGTGCGATGCTTCGCCGGTGCAAGAAATAACAAGCCATCGTGATAGACGCTGGGCTGGGCGGCGAAGGCGAGCCCAAGAAACAGCACGATGAAGATGTTGCCGACGGCGTTGATCGTGCCGAGCAGCAGCTTAAAGGTCTGGCTGACGATCGCCCCGCCGCTCGAGGCGAGCGCGCCGGCACCGCTCGGCAATCCATGCGGGGCGGAACTGGGGGCGGACGTCGAGCCAGCGTCGGTGGAGGCGGCGGGTCCGGCATTGCCGAGATCGAACACGCTGGTGTCGATGCCGTGGTTGTCGAGGAAGGACTTTACGTTCGTGATCTGCGACTTGATGGTCTTGCTCAGCACCGAAGCCTGGTCGGCGATGGTAGCGCCGCCGAGATAGCCGACGCCCGCGAGCATTACGGCCAGCGCGGTGCAGACGATCGCGAGCCGGACCGCATGGGGCAGGTGAACGCGCCGCCCAAGCGCGTTGGTCAGCGCGTTGAGGCCAACGCCGAGCAGCATGCCGGTGAAGATCAGGAGCAGGGTGGTGGCAAAATACCAGCTGAACACCAGCATTGCTGCGAACAGCACGATGCCGATGCCCCCGACCGAGATCGACCAGGCCAGATCGTTGCGGGGCCGGGGCCGTTCATCTCTGGGAATGGTCACTTCGGGTCCTTTTCGAGGGCGGAGGGCGGGGCACTCTTTCGGCAAACGCGCTTCCGATCAAGACCGCGGCAACGCGCTGGTTTGACGCTGCCGCGCGAACGGCGCAGAGCGATGAGGAAAGAACAGGTGGGGGACGCTTGAGTTTCATCAGCAAATGGGCCGGTCTGCTTGGGCTTCTGGCCGTGCTCGTGATCGGCGATCAGATCCGGATCAACCGGCCCGGGCACAAATTTCGCCTCACGGTCGAGATGACGACGCCTGACGGGATCAAGACCGCATCCGGCATTCTGGCCGTCGTGCCCGACCGCAACTATAACCGCGGCGGCCACACTACGATGCGCGGGGAGGCGGTCTTCGCCGACCTCGGTCGGGGCAAGAACCTGGTGGCATTGCTGGCACATCAGCAGGGCGGCAAGCTCGACCTCGATGACATCAACTACGTCGCGCTCCGCGCCTATGGCGCCGCGCGCGGCAACCGCGTCTCGTTTAGCGATATCAACCGGCAGACCGGCACCGTTCCGGTGCAGGGCGACCTCATTCCCGTGCTCGTGAGCTTTGGCGATCCCATGGAGCCAAATACCGCGCGCCTTGTTGCCGCCGACAATGCGGAGGCGGTGCTGGGCGACGGCTACTCGATCCGCGGCCTCACCGCCGAGGTGGTGCCCAACGGATTCTGGCCGATGGATTTCGGGGGCGTGCTCGGGGAGCCCGTGACGCGCGGAATCGAGGCAAAACTGCCCTGGCTGGCTGCACAGGGCGAGGCGGCGGCCACCGCAGGGAAGTCCGCCGGCCTGCCCGTCGGCGGCGAGATCGAGGCCCGGGAGGCATTTGCGCGAAAATAGCATTGCCGTCCCGCGAAGCCTTCTGTTGAATTTGTTCCACCCCAAGGGCATGTTTGGAGAATCTTCTTACTGGAGAGGTCGGAACGGGAGATGAGAAAGCCGGTCGTCGGCGTGATCGGGAACGCCCATCGCGTCGAAAATCGATTTCAGGTCCAGATGGTCGGCGAACGCAATTTGCGTGCGGTGGCCGAGGTTTCCGGCGGCTTGCCGGTGATGTTTGCGGGAGCACCCGACATCACCGATCTCGGCGCGCTGCTCGATGTGGTCGACGGGATCGTGCTCACCGGCGCCCGGGCTAACGTCCATCCGACCCGCTTCAATGTCGATCCGTGTGAACGGCACGAGCCCTACGACATTCACCGTGATGAGGTGGCGCTGGCGCTGTCCATCGCCTGTGTGTCCCGCGGCATCCCGCTGTTCGGCATTTGCCGGGGCCTGCAGGAGATGAACGTCGCCTTCGGCGGCTCGCTGCACCCCGAGATCCGCGAAATCCCGGGCCGCATGAACCACCGCATGCCGAGGCTCGAAAACGGCGAGATCCATCCCGATCCGACCGTCGTGTTCGCCGACCGTCACGACGTCGATCTGACGCCCGGAGGCGCGTTCGCAACGCTGCTCGGCTGCGAGAAGATCAGGGTCAATTCGCTGCACGGCCAGGGCATCCTCGATCCCGGCAAACGGGTGCTGATCGAGGGTGTCGCCGAGGACGGCACCATCGAGGCCATTCGCATCGCGGAAGCGCCGACCTTTGCGCTCGGGGTGCAATGGCACGCCGAATACGACCCGCAGTGCAATCCGATCAACCGAAAACTGTTCGAGGCGTTTGGCGAAGCCATAGTCGAACGCCAGCGCGCGGCGGCGTAGTTGAACGCGGTGTCGGAAGCTCTAACGCGAGCGCATTCCGCCCCATCGTTGCGAGCGCAGCGACGCAAATCCTGACAATTTGCATCTCAAGTCGAAGCGCGTTGCTGAGCTCCACATGCCTGCCACGGGTTGCCGCAGTTCGATCCCGTCCATTGCATCGCACAATCGCAACCGCGGACGACAAGCCACCACATTGAGGTTTGGGAGAGGAACACCATATCTTTGGCAAGGGAGCCCTTGCCGTGCAGACCATGAAGGCGGCCCTCGTTGCGACAATCGGCATCGTCGCTTGTCTTTTTTATCTCCTTCCCGGCTCAGCGGAGGAGAATCGTCCTCTTGCAATCACTGTCACGATCGGGGGAGCCATTGGCCCGGCATCGGCAAGCTATCTGAAAGAGGCGTTGGTCAAGGCAGGCGAACGACGCGCCGAGATCGTGATTCTTCGAATGAACACCCCCGGCGGTCTCAACTCCAGCATGCGCGAGATCATCGCAGATGTGCTCGCCTCGTCCGTTCCTGTGATCGGCTACGTCGCGCCGGCAGGCGCCCATGCGGCGAGCGCCGGGACATATATCCTGTATGCGACCCATATCGCAGCGATGGCGCCAGGCACCAATATCGGTGCCGCGACGCCGGTGCAGATTGGCGGACCGCTTCCAGGCCTGCCGAGTGGCACGCCCGACAAGGACGGCAAGGACAAGAAGGACGAACCGAAAGACGCGATGACGGCGAAGGTGACGAACGATGCCGTCGCCTTTATCCGCAGCCTCGCCGAACTGCGCGGCCGCAATGCCGATTGGGCCGAGAAGGCGGTCCGTGAGGCCGCCACCCTGTCCGCCAACGGCGCGTTGCAGGCGCACGCCATCGACCTTGTCGCGCGCGATCCGGCCGATCTGCTCAGGCAAATCGATGGTCGCGACGTCGAGGTTGCGGGCGGCAAGACGCAACGCCTGGCAACGCAGAACGCCGTCATCGAAGCCGTCGATCCCGGGTGGATCTCCCGATTCCTGGCGGTCATCACCGATCCCAACGTCTCGTTCATTCTCCTGATGGTCGGCATCTACGGCCTGATCTTCGAGTTCATGTCCCCCGGTGCAGTCGCTCCGGGAGTGGTCGGGTCGATCTGCCTGCTGCTCGGTCTCTACGCCCTCAATTTGCTGCCGATCAATTATGCCGGCCTCGGCTTGATGCTGGTCGGGATCGCGCTCCTTGCCATCGAGGCGTTCAATCCGACCGTCGTGATCGGCCTTGGAGGCGTCGTCGCCTTCGTGCTGGGTGCCATCATGCTGGTCAGGGTCGAAGCGCCGGGCTACCGGCTATCGTGGTCGGTCATCGCCGTCGTCGCGGCGATGTTCACTGGTTTCGTTCTGGTCGTGCTCGGCGCGCTTCGGCGCGCTCGCCGCGGTCCGCCACGGGTCGGTGCGCAAGCGATGCGAGGCCTGGCCGCCGAGGTCCTCGATTGGAACGAGAAAGAGGGGCACGTCTTTACGCACGGCGAACGCTGGCAAGCGCGCGGCACTGACACCTTCAAGCCCGGCGAGAGGGTCGAGGTCGCCAATATCGTCGACCTGACGCTGGTGGTCCGGCGTCCGGGCGCTGTGAGCGAGGGAGGTCAACTCTGATGTTTGAATATTCGATTTACGCAGTGCTTGCGCTGATCGTCATCATGTTTCTCACCCAGGCCGTTCGCATCCTCAGGGAATACGAACGCGGCGTTATCTTCACGCTCGGGCGCTTCACCGGGGTGAAGGGGCCCGGCCTCATCATCCTCATTCCGATTGTGCAGCAGCTGGTCAAGGTCGACCTCAGGGTAATGGTGCAGGTCGTGCCGCCCCAAGATGTGATTTCGCGCGACAACGTCTCGGTCAAGGTCAATGCCGTTCTCTACTTCCGCATCGTCGATCCCGAGCGCGCCATCATCAAGGTCGGTGATTACATGGCCGCGACCAGTCAGCTCGCCCAGACCACGCTCCGTTCGGTGCTCGGCAAGCACGAGCTCGACGAGATGCTGGCCGAACGCGACAGGTTGAACGCCGACATCCAGGAGATACTGGACAAGCAGACCGACGTCTGGGGCATCAAGGTCACCGGAATCGAGATCAAGGACGTCGATCTCAACGAAACCATGGTGCGCGCGATTGCCAAACAGGCGGAGGCGGAACGGTTGCGGCGCGCGAAGGTGATCAACGCGATGGGCGAACAGCAGGCCGCCGAAAAGCTCGTCGAGGCCGGCCGGATTCTCGCGCAGGAGCCGCAGGCGATGCAGCTGCGTTACTTCGCGGCTCTGCACGACATCGCGGGCGAGCGGTCGTCGACCGTCGTATTTCCACTGCCAATCGGCCTGCTCGATCATTTGATGCCGCGGCGCGAGAACCCGTAGCTGGAAGGTCCTACGCTCTCAAACGAAAAGGCGCCCTCGCGGGGCGCCTTTTGCTTATCGCATAGAGTTCGAGCCCGTTAGCCCGAATAGTACATCTCGAACTCGACCGGATGCGGGGTCATTTCGAAGCGGGCGACCTCGGTCATCTTCAGCTCGATATAGGCGTCGATGAAGTCGTCGTCGAACACGCCGCCGGCCTTGAGGAAGGCGCGGTCCTTGTCGAGGTTTTCGAGCGCCTCGCGCAAGCTGCCGCACACCGTCGGGATCTGCTTGAGCTCTTCCTTCGGCAGATCGTAGAGATCCTTGTCCATCGCCGGACCCGGATCGATCTTGTTCTTGATGCCGTCGAGGCCGGCCATCAGCATCGCGGCGAAGCCGAGATAGGGATTGGCGAGCGGATCGGGGAAACGCACCTCGACGCGCTTGGCCTTCGGGTTCGCCGTGTAGGGGATGCGGCAGGAGGCCGAGCGGTTGCGCGCGGAATAGGCGAGCAGCACGGGGGCCTCATAGCCCGGGACCAGACGCTTGTAGGAGTTGGTCGACGGGTTGGTGAAGGCGTTGATCGCCTTGGCGTGCTTGATGATGCCGCCGATGTAGTGGAGGCAGGTCTCCGACAGGTCGGCGTATTTGTTGCCGGCGAACACCGGTTTGCCGTCCTTCCAGATCGACTGGTGCACGTGCATGCCCGAGCCGTTGTCGCCGAAGACCGGCTTCGGCATGAAGGTGGCGGTCTTGCCGTAGATATGCGCGACCTGGTGGATGCAGTATTTGTAGATCTGCATGTGGTCGGCCATCAGCGTCAGCGTGTCGAACTTCATGCCGAGCTCGTGCTGGGCGGAAGCGACCTCGTGGTGATGCTTTTCGACCTTCACGCCCATCTTGGCCATGGCGCCCAGCATCTCCGAGCGCATGTCCTGCACCGAATCCTGCGGCGGCACGGGGAAGTAGCCGCCCTTGGTGCGGACGCGGTGGCCGAGATTGCCGCCTTCATATTCAGTGTCGGAATTGGTCGGCAGCTCCGAGGAGTCGAGACGGAAGCCGGTGTTGTAGGGGCTGGCGGAGAAGCGCACGTCGTCGAACACGAAGAACTCGGCTTCAGGCCCGACGAACACGGTGTCGCCCACGCCCATCGACTTCACCATGGCTTCCGCTTTCTTGGCGATGCCGCGGGGGTCGCGGTTGTAGGGCTCGCCGGTGGTCGGCTCGAGCACGTCGCAGGTAATGACCATCGTGGTCTCGGCGAAGAACGGATCGATCGTCGCGGTCACCGGATCGGGCATCAGGCACATGTCGGACTCGTTGATCGCCTTCCAGCCGGCGATCGAGGAGCCGTCGAACATCGTTCCTTCGGCGAAAATTTCTTCATCGATCATGCTGATGTCGAACGTGACGTGCTGCCACTTGCCGCGCGGATCGGTGAAGCGCAGGTCGACGTATTTGACGTCGTTGTCCTTGATCGATTTCAGGACGTCTTTGGCGGTCTTCATGCATACCCCTTTTGGCTCTGCGGGTCGGTTTCCAAACTTCAAGCGACCGTGTTCACGCTTCTTGAGGCGCGCGAGGCACAAACAAAACGAGGCCGCCGAAGCAGCCTATTTCTTGTCAGAGTGTCGCCAAAATGCGGGATAGCACCCGGCTCAGATAGCGTCCAGCCCGGATTCGCCGGTTCGGATGCGGATCGCCTCTTCGATGTTGGAGACGAAGATCTTGCCGTCGCCGATGCGCCCGGTTTGCGCGGCGCGGCGGATCGCGTCGATGGCGCGTTCAACCAGATCGTCGCCGATGACGATCTCGATTTTCACCTTGGGCAGGAAGTCGACGATATATTCTGCGCCGCGGTAAAGCTCGGCGTGGCCCTTCTGGCGGCCAAAGCCCTTGGCCTCCGTGACGGTGATGCCCTGAAGGCCAACTTCCTGAAGCGCTTCCTTCACCTCGTCGAGCTTGAATGGCTTGATGATGGCTTCGATTTTCTTCACTGCGCGCCTCCCGGCCTGTCGATCAAATAGCAACGTCTTCGTCAGGATGCGCTTTTCTTAACGCACGATCTTGTCTTCGCTATGCCGGAATAACCTGACCAGTCCGGCAACAACGGCCGGCCACACCATGATATATGCCAGTGAGCACGACGAACCGAAGCGGCTTCCGCGAAAGCAGGGTCTATGCCAAGTTGCAAATGCCCTGATTATTGGAGCGTTATCAGCCTTTTAACGTGCAGCCCTGATAGGTGGCGCCGACCGGCACAAAATACCGAAGACTACGAAATAGGCAAACGGTTCAATATCTGTGCAGATCGTTGTTCCGTCGGATGAGCCGGCACGAAACGTGCCTGTTGAAAAGGCGTTTGGACGGGGAAGTGGCATGGAAGTTCTAACCAACGCCGAAATGCAGCGCGCCGATCAGCTCAGTATTGCGGCAGGCACCCCTGGTTTCAAGCTGATGCTCAGCGCGGGCCAGGCGGTGACGGAGGCCGCCAATGCGCTGGTGGAGGAGGGGCCGATCCTGATCGTCGCCGGCCCGGGCAACAATGGCGGCGACGGTTTTGTCGCAGCTGCCGAGCTCGCCGCCCAGGGCCGCGAGGTCTCGGTGATCCTGATGTGCGAGCGCGACCAGCTTCAGGGCGATGCGGCCTCCGCCGCGCGCGGCTGGAAGCACCCGGTGCTCCCGTTCAATCCGCAGGCGATCGGCAGGCCCGCGTTGATCATCGATGCGCTGTTCGGCGCAGGCCTCAGCCGCCCGGTCGACGGCGAGGCGCGCGCGATGATCGAGGCGATCAACGCCAATGGCGCGCCGGTGCTCGCCGTCGATTTGCCGAGCGGCATCAACGGCACCAGCGCCGCGGTGCTGGGTGTGGCGGTGAATGCCACCGAGACCGTTACCTTCTTTCGCAAGAAGCCGGCGCATCTGCTGCTGCCGGGGCGGATGCATTGCGGCCACGTGCGCGTCGCCGACATCGGCATCGACGCGCAGGTGCTGGACGAGATCGCGCCGCAGATCTTCGAGAACGACCCGGATTTCTGGGGCGCGGCCTTTCCGGTGCCGCGCATCGACGGCCACAAATACGCCCGTGGTCACGTGCTCGCGGTCTCCGGCGATATGGCTGCGACCGGCGCGGCGCGGCTCGCCGCGCGCGGGGCGCTGCGCGCCGGCGCGGGCCTGGTGACCTTGGCCACGCCGCGTGATGCGCTCGCGATCAATGCGGCTGCGCTCACCGCGGTGATGGTTCGCCCCGTCGACACCGCGATCGAGTTCGGCGAGCTCCTCGGCGACAAGCGTTACAACACCTGCATGATCGGCCCCGGCGCGGGCATCGGCGATCGCACCTGCGATTTCGTCCACACGGCGCTTAACGCACAGCGGCATCTCGTGCTCGACGCGGATGCGCTGACCAGCTTTGCCGCGAATCCCGAGCGGCTGTTTGAATCGATCAGGTCCTCGCAGGACAAGGCGGTGGTGCTGACGCCGCACGAGGGCGAGTTTCCACGCCTGTTCTCCGACCTCAGCAACAAATATCCGGGCCGCTCGAAGATCGAGCGTGTGCGCGCCGCCGCCGAGCGCTCCGGCGCGGTCGTACTGCTGAAGGGCCCGGACACCACGATCGCCGCGCCCGACGGCCGCGCCACTATCGCCGCCAACGCGCCGCCCTCGCTCGCCACCGCCGGCGCCGGCGACGTGCTCGCCGGCATCGTCGCCGGTCTCCTTGCGCAAGGCGTGCCGGCATTCGAAGCCGCCAGCATCGCGGTGTGGATGCATGGCGAGGCCGGGAGTGAAGCGGGGCCGGGGCTGATTGCGGAGGACCTGACCGAAACGCTGCCGGCCGTGCACCGGCGAATCTATAACGCGCTGGGGATCGAATACTAATGCTCAGGCAACTCGCGCTCACCGATATGGGCGCGACTGCGCGAGTTCACCGGGCCGCATTCGACCATGCGATGCCCTGGCTCGTTGGGCTGCACACGCCGGACCAGGACCGCTGGTTCTACCGTGAGCGTGTCTTCGCGACATGCCGCGTGTGCGGACACTTCGACGGCGATGTACTGAGCGGGATCATCGCTTTCCGTGACGGCTGGATTGAGCAGCTTTACGTGCTTCCTGCTGTTCAAGGGCGCGGCGTCGGCACCGAACTCCTCGATGTCGCCAAGCATGCCTGCGAACGGCTGGAGCTCTGGACCTTTCAGCGCAACGCGTTGGCGCGGCGTTTCTATGAAACGCGCGGGTTCACGCTGATCGAGCAGACCGACGGGGCCGGAAACTAGGAGAAAGAACCCGACGCCCGCTATCTTTGGACGCGCGATCGGCTTGATCTGCAGTCCATTGTAGTCTAAAAACTACATGTGATCGAACTCAAGCAGACTGAGACGTTTCGAAAGTGGCGATTGCGTCTCAGGGATGAGCGCGCCAGGGCGCTGATTGCTTCACGCTTGGATCGGCTCGCGCAGGGGCATGCTGGCGATGCTGAGCCCGTGGGCGACGGGATCAGTGAACTGCGTATTCATTACGGCCCCGGCTATCGCGTCTATTTTCAGAAGCGGGGCAACACAATCATCGTTCTGCTTTGTGGCGGCGACAAGGGCACGCAGGCGAAAGACATCAAGACGGCAAAGCGATTTGCCAAGACCTGGAGTGGATGAGATGGGCGAGAAGCTGTCGACCTATGATCCGGCTGAAGATCTTCAGTCCGATGAGGCCATGGCCGTGTTCATGGAAGAAGCTTTCAAGACCGAGGATGCGGCCTATATCGCGCATGCCCTTGGTGTTGTCGCCCGGGCCAAGGGAATGACGCAGATTGCCAAGGACACCGGCCTTTCTCGCGAGCAGCTCTATCGCTCGTTCAGCACAAACGGCAATCCGACTCTCAAGACAACAATCGCGGTGATGAAGGCGCTTGGGATCGAGCTCACGGCCAAGCCGCATACCTAGCCGGCTCTCACTCCACCCCGTACCAGCGCACCAGCCGCGGTGCGGCCCAGTCGGTTGCGACGGATTCGATCAGCCATCGCCCGGGGGAGGCCGCAGCGAATGCGATGCGCTGGGTCTGGCCGGGTTCGATCGCGAGCGTGTCGAGCCAATAGGGCTTCCAGCCGTCGTCGAGCTTGTCGAGCAGGCGGAAATGGTGGCCGTGCAGGTGGAACACGGATGCGACCGGCCCGGGGTTCTTCAGCGCCAGCACGATGGTGCGGCCGGCCTTGGCGCGGAAGGCAGGAGCAGAGGACGTCGAGAAATTAGCAGGCCGTATCCACCCGGCGTCGGGTGCGCCGAGCGCGACATCGAACCGCAGGGCGCCTTTCAGATCGAGTCGGTCAGGCAGGTCATTTGACGGGAGCGGCTGTGGCGGCGCTAGTGGCACGCGCCGTTCCTGCTTGCCCGAGATCACGAGGCCGCCAACCTGGCGCCCCTCCTTGCCGTCATGCAGCAGGAATGAGGCCGAGGCGGCCGCATCGACAAAGGCGTCGGCGCGTGCGCCCGGGGCCAGCACGAGAGCGCCGCTGCGTGCCGAAAACGGCTCGGCCGGCTGTCCGTCGAGGGCGATCACGTGGACCTCGTGGCTTTCCAATTTGATCGCCAGAACAGAACGTTGCGAGCCATTGATAAAGCGCAGCCGCAGCCGTTCATTGGCCGCGGCTGAGAGTTCGAATGAAGTCCGCCCGTTGATTGTATAGAGCGGGGTCGTGTCCTTGGGGTCCCGGCCCGGGGGGAGCGCGGTGCCATCCGGCCGCAGCCGCCATTCCTCGATCAAGAGGACCACGTCACGATCGACGGCGACCGGGTTGGTCTCGGCGGCGATGATCGGAAGCGGGCGCGCAGGCTGCTTCAGGCCGTCTTCGAAGAAACGGAAGTCGGCCAGCAGGGTTCCGGCGCTTGGTATTGAAATGATTGATGTTTCAGTCGCGTCCGGCGCAGTCGGCGCGCGACCGCGGAGCGGGTCGGCCGCGGCCGGGCCATTGAGGCCGTACCAGACTGGTGCAAGCGGCACAGGCAGCTCGTTGCGGAAGACCACCTCGCAGCGGTCGCCACGCTTGAGACGAACGTCCCCGAGGTGGCTTACGGCGGCCAGCTCCCAGATCGGTGTAGGCGGTTGACCCGGCCTCAGAGCCAGGGTTGTCGGCCTTGCCTGAAGGGCGAGCTGGGTGGTCACGAGTGGGCCTGCGCCGCCCACCATCAGCCCGGCCGCCGAGGCTCCAAAGCTGGCCAAAACCTCGCGCCTCGTCAGGGCAAAGATCCGCGTTTTCATGGGCCGATCCGGACCACGGCGCGGTGGATAAGTCCAGCCGCCGTGCCTACTTGAAGCGTGCCGCCAAGCGGCCATTTTTTTGCTGCGAACAGGCGGGCCCATGTTATAAGCCCGCCGCCCGCGGCATCGCGGCCGGTCTTGATGCAAATTTACGCGGGCGTGGCGGAACTGGTAGACGCGCTGGATTTAGGTTCCAGTGACGAAAGTTGTGGGGGTTCGAGTCCCTCCGCCCGCACCAAGCGCTTTCAGCGTTTGCACGGATTACGCGACCTGCTCCCGCGCGGATGTTTGTCCGCCTGAAGCCGGTCCGATGAACCATCGGCGTTGAGGCGTTTGCCTCGCGCCGGATCGATTAATGACAGCGTCCCGACGCATGCGCGCCGAGACCGAACGAGAAGAAGATTGGACGCCATGCAGGTCACAGAAACCCTCTCGGAAGGTTTGAAGCACGAGTTCAAGATCAGCGTTCCCGCGTCTGATCTCGACGCCAAGGCTGGTGCCAAGCTCGTCGACCTCAAGGACAAGGTCAAAATCAATGGCTTCCGTCCCGGCAAGGTGCCGGTCACGCACCTCAAGAAGGTCTATGGCCGCTCGGTGATGGCCGAGACCATCGACCAGACCATCCGCGACACCAACACGCAGCTGTTCTCCGAGCGCGGCTTCCGCCTTGCGACCGAGCCGAAGATCACCATGCCGACCGAGCAGGCCGAGGTCGAGGAGCTGCTCAACGGCAAGACCGATCTGACCTACACGGTTGCGATCGAGGTAGTGCCGTCGATTGCGCTCGCCGACTTCAAGTCCTTCGAGGTCGAGAAGCCCGTCGCCGAAGTCACCGACGCCGACGTCGACGAGGCGATCAAGCGCGTCGCCGATTCGAATCGCGGCTATGCCGCGAAGGCCGAGGGCGCCAAGGCCGAATCGGGTGATCGCGTCACCATCGCTTTCAAGGGCACCATCAACGGCGAAGCCTTCGAGGGCGGCGCCGGCGAGGGCATCCAGGTCGTGATCGGCTCCAACACCTTCATCCCCGGCTTCGAGGAGCAGCTCACCGGCATCGCCGCCAACGAGACCCGCACGCTGAAGGTGGCGTTCCCCAAGAACTATATGAACGACAAGCTCGCCGGCCAGCCGGCCGAGTTCGAGACCACCGCGACGCTGATCGAGGCGCCGCAGGATCTCGCGATCGACGACGAGTTCGCCAAGACGCTCGGCCTCGAATCGCTGGACAAGCTGAAGGAAGCGGCGCGCGAGCGGCTGGTCGCCGAGTTCGCGACCGCGACGCGCCAGCGCGTCAAGCGCGCGCTGCTCGACCGCCTCGACGAGGCGCATCGATTCGAGGCGCCGCCCTCGCTGGTCGACGAGGAGTTCAATCTGATGTGGAACTCGGTGAAAGCCGAGATGGACTCCGCCGGCAAGACCTTTGCCGACGAGGACACCACTGAAGACGCCGCCAAGGAAGAGTACCGCAAGATCGCCGATCGCCGCGTGCGGCTCGGCCTCGTGCTCTCCGAGATCGGCGAGAAGAACAAGATCAGCGTGACCGACGACGAGGTCGGCCGCGCCGTGATCGAGCGGGCGCGCTCGATGCCCGGCCGCGAGAAGGAAGTCTGGGACTATTACCGCAGCAACGCCCAAGCGTTGGCCCAGCTTCGTGCACCGATCTATGAGGACAAGGTCGTCGACTTCATCCTCGAGCTCGCCAAGGTGACCGAGAAGAAGGTCTCGCGCGACGACCTCTACAAGGACGACGAGGCGGAAAAGACCGCCGCCTGAAGGCTCCAGGAGGGCCCTCCATAGAGCCTTCCATTAAGGATGATCAGCGAAGAGGTCGAGCTAGCCAGGTGGCCGGCTGGGCCTCTTTGTACGAATCAGCTTCAAGTGCCTCACGGATTAAGCCTTAATTCGCTCCGCACTTGTCAGGCGCGAATTGGGCTATATCTGTCGGTACGCCTTCTGCTTCTACCAAGTTCTTCTACCAAGTTCCTGCATCACGGGACGTCCATCGGCCTTCCGGCACATCCAGCGAAACTGGCAGCCAAGACTGGCGATGTCCGCCTCTTCAAAACCCTAGGTGACTCATGCGCGATCCGGTTGAAACCTACATGAACCTCGTGCCGATGGTGGTCGAGCAGACCAACCGTGGCGAGCGCGCCTACGACATTTTCTCGCGCCTTCTGAAAGAGCGCATCATCTTCCTGACCGGACCGGTCGAGGACGGCATGTCGACGCTGATCGTCGCGCAGCTGCTGTTCCTTGAGGCGGAAAATCCGAAGAAGGAAATCTCGATGTACATCAACTCGCCGGGCGGCGTGGTGACGTCGGGTCTCGCGATCTACGACACCATGCAGTTCATCCGCCCGCCGGTCTCGACGCTGTGCACGGGCCAGGCCGCCTCGATGGGCTCGCTGTTGCTTGCTGCCGGCGAAAAGGACATGCGCTTCTCGCTGCCGAACGCGCGCATCATGGTGCATCAGCCCTCCGGCGGCTTCCAGGGCCAGGCTACCGACATCATGCTGCACGCCCAGGAAATCCTGAACCTGAAGAAGCGGCTCAACGAGATCTACGTGAAGCACACCGGCCAGACCTACAAGGCGATCGAGGACGCGTTGGAACGCGACAAGTTCCTGACCGCGAGCGATGCCAAGGAGTTCGGTCTGGTCGACAGGGTCATCGACAAACGCGCCGAAGAGGCGTCGGCGAAGACTCCGTAGCACTACGGTCACGGCGATCCCTCCGGGGAATGCCGTGCATCCATCAGGGTGCGTTCACGTTAAAGACACGTGTGCGCGTCGCAAAAACGCAGTTTTGCGCCCTGCGACAGGCAGAAAGTTCCGCTTTCGTGCTTGTTTTTCGTGGCAATCCAGCAACGCCGGGGTGATTTCGATCACTTCGCCCGTGCCAAGACCGGAAATCACGGTATTGTCACGGGTAGCCGGCGACCCCCGATTAGCGAATTCTTGATAGTCGGGTGACAGCATGGTTGGCTACGAACGATCGGCTATGATCGCGGGAGAATTGAGACCGTGATTCGCACGGGATGTAACGCGTAGGGTCTTTTTTGGTACGGAATTTGCTCTATTTAAGCTTCATGCCGATCATCGTGTCGGAATGGAGCGATCGAGCGGAACGGGATCGAACCGCGGACGGAGACATGAATGAGTAAGGTCGGCACGAGCGACTCCAAGAATACGCTGTATTGCTCGTTCTGCGGCAAGAGCCAGCACGAAGTCCGTAAACTGATCGCGGGTCCCACGGTCTTCATTTGCGACGAGTGCGTTGAGCTCTGCATGGACATCATCCGCGAGGAGAACAAATCCTCGCTCGTGAAGTCGCGCGACGGCATTCCGACGCCGAAGGAAATCTGCAAGGTCCTGGACGATTACGTGATCGGGCAGAGCCATGCGAAGAAGGTCCTGTCGGTCGCGGTGCACAATCACTACAAGCGCCTCAACCACCAGACCAAGCACAACGACGTCGAGCTTGCGAAGTCGAACATCCTGCTGATCGGTCCGACCGGCTCGGGCAAGACGCTGCTCGCGCAGACGCTCGCCCGAATCCTGGACGTGCCGTTTACGATGGCGGACGCGACGACGCTGACCGAAGCCGGCTATGTCGGCGAGGACGTCGAGAACATCATCCTGAAGCTGCTCCAGTCCGCCGATTACAATGTCGAGCGCGCCCAGCGCGGCATCGTCTACATCGACGAAATCGACAAGATCAGCCGCAAGTCCGACAATCCCTCGATCACGCGCGACGTGTCAGGTGAGGGCGTGCAGCAGGCGCTGCTCAAGATCATGGAAGGCACGGTGGCTTCGGTCCCGCCGCAGGGCGGCCGCAAGCATCCGCAGCAGGAATTCCTGCAGGTGGACACCACCAACATCCTGTTCATCTGCGGTGGTGCGTTCTCCGGCCTTGAAAAGATCATTTCGGCACGCGGACGTTCGACCTCGATCGGCTTCGCCGCTCAGGTGCTGGCGCCGGAAGACCGCCGTACCGGCGAAATCTTCCGTCACGTCGAGCCTGAGGATCTCCTGAAGTACGGGCTGATCCCGGAATTCGTCGGCCGTCTGCCTGTCGTGGCGACGCTGGAGGATCTGGACGAGGCTTCGCTCAAGAAGATTCTGGTCGAGCCGAAGAACGCGCTGGTGAAACAGTACCAGCGGCTGTTCGAGATGGAGAACATCGAGCTGACCTTCGCCGACGAGGCGCTTGGCGCGGTGGCCCGCAGGGCGATCGAGCGCAAGACCGGTGCGCGCGGACTGCGTTCGATCCTCGAGGCGATCCTGCTCGAGACCATGTTCGACCTGCCGGGCCTCGAAGGTGTGGAAGAAGTCGTGATTTCGCGCGAAGTCGTGGAAGGAACGGCGCGTCCGCTCTACATCTACGCCGATCGGTCCGATCGCGCCGTCGAGAACGCCAGCGCCTGATTTGCGGCGCTGGAACGCTCCAATCGTCTCATCAATTGAGGGCTGCGGAAAGTACCTCCGCAGCCGGTGTTGTGTCGCTTATTTGCGTGCGTAAGCGCCTGATGGCGCGCGTCTTTCAATGACTTGACACCCCCCGGGTCGATAGCCACCTAATGTCGGCGGCGAGCGAGAATTCTCTTCAAGATTCGCCTCAGTTCCGATCCGGCAGGCCGGTCCAACTTGAGAAAAGGACCGACCGGTTTTGCGGATCACCTCGGCACCTTGTGGCGGTTGCGCATGAGCATGGCGGGCTGCGTGCAAGGGGGCAAAGCAAAAGGAAAAGGCCATGACTAATCCAAAACCCAGGCCAACCATCGTTCATGGCGAAACGCACGCCTATCCCGTGCTGCCCCTGCGCGACATCGTCGTCTTCCCGCACATGATCGTTCCGCTCTTCGTCGGCCGCGAGAAGTCGATCCGCGCGCTCGAAGAGGTGATGAAGAACGACGCGCTGATCATGCTCGCGACCCAGAAGAACGCGTCCGACGATGATCCGGCCCCCGATTCCATTTACGAGACCGGGACGCTTGCCAGCGTGCTCCAGCTCTTGAAGCTTCCCGACGGCACCGTGAAGGTGCTGGTCGAAGGGCTCGAGCGTGCGCGCGTGCAGAAATACACCGATCGCGCCGACTATTACGAAGCGACCGCGATTGCGCTCGCCGACACAGATGCGAAGTCGGTCGAGGCGGAGGCCATGGCGCGCTCGGTCGTGTCCGACTTCGAGAGCTACGTGAAGCTCAACAAGAAGATCTCGGCCGAGGTCGTCGGCGTCGTGCAGGCGATCACCGATTTCGCCAAGCTCGCCGATACCGTCGCCTCGCATCTCGCCGTCAAGATCGCGGATCGCCAGGGCATCCTGGAGACGCTTTCGGTCACGCAGCGCCTGGAGAAGGTGCTGGGCCTGATGGAGAGCGAGATCTCGGTGCTGCAGGTCGAGAAGCGCATCCGCTCGCGCGTCAAGCGCCAGATGGAGAAGACCCAGCGCGAGTATTATCTCAACGAGCAGATGAAGGCGATCCAGAAGGAACTCGGCGACGACGAAGGTCGCGACGAGCTCGCCGATCTCGAAGAGAAGATCTCCAAGACCAAGCTCTCCAAGGAAGCGCGCGAGAAGGCACAGCATGAGCTGAAGAAGCTGCGCCAGATGTCGCCGATGTCCGCGGAAGCGACCGTCGTGCGCAACTATCTGGATTGGCTGCTGTCGATCCCGTGGAACAAGAAGTCCAAGGTGAAGAAGGATCTGGAAGCCGCGCAGGCGGTTCTGGATGCCGACCACTACGGGCTCGAGAAGGTCAAGGATCGCATCGTCGAGTATCTCGCGGTGCAGACGCGCGCCAACAAGCTGACCGGACCGATCCTGTGCCTCGTCGGACCTCCCGGCGTCGGCAAGACTTCGCTCGGCAAGTCGATCGCGAAGGCGACGGGACGCGAGTTCGTGCGCGTCTCGCTCGGCGGCGTGCGCGACGAGGCCGAGATCCGTGGTCACCGCCGGACCTACATAGGCTCAATGCCCGGCAAGATCATCCAGTCCATGCGCAAGGCGAAGTCGTCCAATCCGCTGTTCCTGCTGGACGAGATCGACAAGATGGGCGCCGATTTCCGCGGCGATCCGTCCTCGGCTCTGCTCGAGGTACTCGACCCCGAGCAGAACGCAACCTTCAACGACCACTACCTCGAGGTCGACTACGATCTGTCCAACGTGATGTTCATCACGACCGCGAATACGCTCAATATTCCGGGACCGCTGATGGACCGCATGGAGATCATCCGGATCGCGGGCTACACCGAGAACGAGAAGGTCGAGATCGCGCGCAAGCATCTGATCCCGACAGCGGTGTCCAAGCACGGCCTGGACTCCAAGGAGTTCTCGATCGACGACGACGCGCTGCTGCTGCTGATCCGCCGCTACACCCGCGAAGCGGGCGTGCGTAATCTGGAGCGTGAGCTCTCCACACTCGCCCGCAAGGCGGTGAAGGAGCTGATGATCTCCAAGAAGAAGTCGGTCAAGGTCACCGAGAAGACTCTCGAAGAGCTTCTGGGCGTGCCGAAGTACCGCTACGGCGAGATCGAGAGCGAGCCGCAGGTCGGTATCGTCACCGGCCTTGCCTGGACCGATGTCGGCGGCGAGCTTCTGACCATCGAAGGCGTCATGATGCCCGGCAAGGGCAAGATGACGGTCACCGGCAATCTGCGCGACGTGATGAAGGAATCGATCTCGGCGGCGGCGTCCTACGTCCGCTCGCGCGCGATCGTCTACGGCATCGAGCCGCCGCTGTTCGACCGGCGCGACATCCACGTGCACGTGCCGGAAGGCGCGACGCCGAAGGACGGTCCGTCGGCTGGCGTGGCGATGGCCACCGCGATCATCTCGGTCATGACCGGCATTCCGGTCCGCCATGATGTCGCGATGACCGGCGAGATCACGCTGCGCGGCCGCGTGCTGCCGATCGGCGGCCTCAAGGAGAAGCTGTTGGCCGCTGCGCGCGGCGGCATCAAGACGGTGCTGATCCCCGAGGACAACGCCAAGGATCTCACGGAGATTTCCGATGCGATCAAGGGCGGCATGGAGATCATCCCGGTCTCGCGCCTCGACGACGTGGTCGCCAAGGCGTTGGTGAAGAAGCCGGTGCCGATCGTCTGGGAAGAGGACACCAAGGTGACGGTGAAGCCGGACGGCGACGAAGCCGCCGGCGGCCTGACCGCTCACTGAGATCGCAGCTCGGAAAGATGATAAAACGGCGCCTTCGGGCGCCGTTTTTGTTTGGGGCAGCGGATGAAGCCAATGCACATCGACGGGCAATGCCATTGCGGGCAGATCACCTTTGAAGCCGAGATCGACCCCGAGACGGTGTCGGTCTGCCACTGCACCGATTGCCAGACGCTGACGGGCTCGCCGTTCCGGGTGACGGCCGTATGTTCCGGCGTCGATGTCCGCCTGACCGGCGGTTCGCCAAAAATCTACGGCAAGCGCGGCGATAATGGCCGGATGCGCTTTCAGCATTTCTGCGCCGATTGCGGTTCCCCGCTGTTCACCAGCGGCGAGGGTGACCAGGCCGACGATTGGGGCATCCGCTGGGGCAGCATCCGTCAGCGCGGCAAATTGCGGCCCGTCAGGCAGATCTGGTGCCAGTCGGCGGCAGTGTGGATCGACGCGGTACCACTGCTGCCGGGGCGGCCGGGCGATTGAGGCCCAGGAAGTGGAGTTCCGCGCTTGCCCGTTCGGGGCCGGTGGGGATAAAGAAGCGGCGAGGGGCGGTTAGCTCAGTTGGTAGAGCGCCTGCTTTACACGCAGGATGTCGGCGGTTCGAGCCCGTCACTGCCCACCAGCCATCGCTCGCGAAGCGAGCGCCAGCATTGCGGGCCAGCCCAGCGAGCCGTCATATGGGAGGCCCGATGCAGCAGCCAAGCGGACACGAAGAGAACGCAGACCAGATCGCCTATTGGAACGGCCCGAGCGGGCAACGCTGGGCCGATCGCCACGGGGCGCAGGAGAGCCTGCTCGGACCCATTGCCGACGTGCTGATCGACCGGGCCAGGCCGAAGCCGGGTGAGCGCGTCCTCGATGTCGGCTGCGGCTCCGGCGCAACGACGTTCGCGTTCGCGAAGGCTGTCGCGCCGAACGGATTTGCGCTCGGGCTCGACGTCTCCGATCCCATGTTGTCGCAGGCGCGCGCGCTGGCGCCGAAAGGCCTCCCGCTCGAGTTCGCGCTGGCCGATGCGACGGTCCATCCATTCGAGCCGGCGAGCTTTGATCTGCTGGCCTCGCGGTTCGGCGTGATGTTCTTCGCTGACCCGATCGCATCTTTCACCAACCTTCGTCGTGCGCTGAAGCCGTCCGGGCGGCTCGCCTTTGCCTGCTGGCGTGAGCCGAAGGAAAATCCCTGGATGATGGCGCCGCTGATGGCGGTCTACAAACACGTCCCCAAGATGCCGCCGGTCGGGCCCGAGGAGCCCGGGCCTTTCGCCTTCGCCGCGGAAGAGCGCGTGAAACGCATCCTTGGCGGCGCCGGCTTCGTCGATGTCGCGATGGAGCCGCACGATCTCGCGATGGATGTCGCAATCGGTGGCGGGCTCGATGCCGCGGTCGAGGGCTCGCTCCAGATCGGCCCGGCCAGCCGCGCACTGCAGGGCCACCCGCCCGAGACGTATGCCGCCGCAAAAGCCTCGATCCGCGAGATGCTGGCGCCGTTTCTGAATGGGCAGAGCGTGGCGCTCCAGGGCGCAATCTGGATCGTGACGGCGAAGGCGGCGTAGGCGCAACTCTCTCCGCGCCGTCATTGCGAGGAGCACTTGCGACGAAGCAATCCAGAAATGTGCCCGCAGAGGCAGGCTGGATTGCTTCGCTGCGCTCGCAATGACGATCACACCACATCATCCGGCGCCAGCGCGCAGCCATTGTCGGGACGCGCTTCCACTTGAAGGGTGGTGTGGCCGATGCGGAAGGAGGTCTTCAGCATCTGCGCGGTCTCCATCAGAAATGCGTCGCCGGCGCCGGTGGGCATGACGAGATGGCAGGTCAGCGCCGTCTCCGTGGTCGAGATCGGCCAGACGTGGAGATCGTGGATCCCGGACACGCCGGGACGTGCCAGCAGGAACGCCCTGACCGCGGCGAGGTCGGTGCCTTTTGGGGCTGCCGCCATCGACATGTCGATGGAGCCGCGCAGCAGGCTGGTGGTGCTCCAGAGGATGGTGACGCAGATGACGAGGCTGGTGACAGGATCGAGCCAGAGCCAGCCGGTCCAGATGATCAGCGCCGCCGAGATGACGACGCCGAGCGAGACCGCGGCGTCCGCCGCCATGTGCAGATAAGCGCCCTCGATGTTGATGTCGTCCTTGCGGCCGCGCGCGAACAGCATGGCTGTAAAACCGTTGACGAGGATGCCGATGCCGGCGACCACCATCACGGTGACGCCCGCGACGGGCTCCGGTTCGCGCAGGCGCAGGAACGCTTCCCAGCCGATCGCACCGGTTGCAACCAGCAGGAACACGGCGTTCGCCAGTGCCGCCAGGATGGTGGAGGCGCGCAGTCCATAAGTGAAGCGACCGCTCGGCGCGCGCCTCGCCGCGATCGACGCGCACCAGGCCACGACCAGGCCGAGCACGTCGGAAAGGTTATGGCCGGCATCGGCGAGGAGGGCGGTGGAGTTGCCGATATAGCCATAGATTGCCTCGGCCACGACCAGCGCGGTGTTGAGCGAAATGCCGATCGCGAACGCCTTGCCGAAATTGGCGGGCGCATGGACATGCGCGTGGCCAGGACCGTGATCGTGACCATGATCGTGGCCGTGGCCGGCATGGTCATGATGACCGTGATGGTCGTGGTTGCCCAATTCTAGCGCTCCCCGGACGCGGCCAAATCAGGCGCTATTGTAGGCGTTTCGGTGCCTGCGTCACGGCGGAACAGCACGTAGAGCGCCGGCAGCACCAGCAGCGTCAGCACGGTCGAGGAGATGATGCCGCCGATCACCACGGTCGCGAGCGGCCGCTGCACCTCGGCCCCGGCCCCGGTGGCAAGGGCCATCGGCACGAAGCCGAGGGACGCCACCAGCGCCGTCATCAGCACCGGACGCAGACGTGTCAGCGCGCCCTCGCGCACCGCGTCGGCAACGGGATGGCCCTCGCTGCGCAGCCGCTCGATGAAGGCGATGATGACGAGGCCGTTGAGCACGGCCACTCCCGACAGCGCGATGAAGCCGACGCCGGCGCTGATGGATAAGGGAATGCCGCGCAGCAGCAGCGCCACGACGCCGCCGGTCAGCGCCAGCGGCACGCCGGAGAACACGAGAGCCGCATCCGCCGCCGATCCCATGCCCATAAACAGCAGCAAGAATACCAGCAGCAGCGCCACCGGCACCACGAGCGTCAACCGCTTGGTGGCGGAGACAAGCTGCTCGAATTGTCCGCCCCAGTCGATCCAGTAGCCCGGCGGCAGCTTGACCTTTTCCGCGACGGCCGCCTCGGCCTCAGTGACGAAGGAGCCGAGATCGCGCGCGCGGACATTGGCGGTGACGACGATGCGCCGCTTGCCGTTCTCGCGGCTGATCTGGTTGGGGCCGGGCGTCGCATCGACGGTAGCGACCGACGACAGCGGCACATAGCGCATCTGGGCAAGGGGCGAGGCGGGCAAGGCCGTCCGGATCGGCGCGCTGGACGCCGCTTCCTCACCCGGCGGCAGCGGGATGGGAATTGCCCGGATCGCCTCGAGATTGCCGCGCAGATGCTCCGGCAGGCGCACGACGATGTCGAAGCGGCGGTCGCCCTCGAACAGCTTGCCGGCCGACTTGCCGCCCACCGCGATCTCGACGATGCCCTGCACCTCGCTGATGCTGAGCCCGTACCGGGCGAGCGCCTGGCGGTCGAGGCGGACGGTGAGGATCGGCAGGCCCGAGACCTGTTCGATCTTGACGTCGCTGGCGCCGCGGATGCCGTGGATTGCGGCCTCCACCTGTTTTGCCGCGCCTTGGAGGATGTCGAGGTCATCGCCGAAGATCTTGACGCCGACGTCGCTGCGTACGCCGGAGATCAGCTCGTTGACACGGAACTGGATCGGCTGGGAGATTTCATAGGCGCTGCCGGGGATGTCGTCGGCGGCACGGTCGATGGCCTCGATCACCTCCGATTTCGGCTTGCCCGGGTTGGGCCATTCGGCGCGCGGCCTCAGCATGATGTAGCCGTCGGCCTGCGCCGGCGACATCGGGTCAGTCGCAATCTCCGCGGTGCCGATGCGGGTGAAGAACTCCTTCACCTCCGGAATCTGCTTGATGCGCTTTTCCAGCGCCATTTGCAGGTCCAGCGACTGGGTCAGGCTGGTGCCAGGAATCCGGATCGAGGCCAGCGCGACGTCGCCCTCGTCCAGGCTCGGAATGAACTCGCCGCCCATGCGCGCGGCGGCCACGCAGCTTGCGACCACGATGATGGCGGCCATGATTGCGACGCTGAGGCGATTGTCGATCGCAAGCCGGAGCAGGGGGAGGTAGGCGCGCTTCGCCACCCGCATGAACAGGTTTTCCTGTTCGGACACCTTGCCGGTGACGAAGATGGCAACCGCCGCCGGCACGAAGGTGATCGAGAACAGCACCGCAGCCCCCAGCGCCATCAGCACGGTCAGCGCCATCGGCGTGAACATCTTGCCTTCGACGCCCGTCAGCGTCAGCACCGGCAGATAGACCACCGCGATGATCAGCGTTCCGAACAGGCTCGGCTTGATGACCTCGCTCGACCCGCGCCGGATCGCGCGCAGCCGTTCGGAGATCGTGAGCAGGCCGCCTTTCTCGCGCTGGGCCTCGGCCAGCATGCGCAGGCAGTTCTCGACGATGATCACCGCGCCGTCGACGATGATGCCGAAATCGATCGCGCCCAGGCTCATCAAATTCGCACTGACCTTGGTCTCGACCATGCCGGTGATCGTCATGGCCATGGACAGCGGAATAACGCAGGCCACCACGAGCGCGGCGCGGATGTTGCCGAGGATCAGGAACAGCACGGCCACGACCAGGGCCGCGCCCTCCAGCAGGTTGTTCTCGACCGTGCGGATGGTGGCCTCGACCAGATGGGTGCGGTCGTAGACGGTCCGCGTCACGACGCCGTCGGGCAGCGATTTGGCGATGTCTTCGAGCCGGGCCGCGACACGGCGCGCCACCGTGCGGCTGTTCTCGCCGATCAGCAGCATGGCGGTGCCGAGCACGGTTTCCTCGCCATCGCGCGTCGCGGCTCCCGTGCGTAGATCGCGGCCTTCGGTGACGGTCGCGATATCCCTGATCCTGACGGGATTGCCGCCGCGCGAGCCGATGACGATGTCCTGGATTTCGCTGACATTGCCGACCTGGCCCGGCGAGCGAACCAGATATTGCTCGCCGTTGCGCTCGATATAACCCGCTCCGACATTGGCATTGTTGGCGGCGAGCGCCGTCATGACGTCGCGAAAGCCGAGCCGGTAGGCCATCAGCTTGCCGGGGTCGGGGAGCACGTGGAATTGCCGCTCGAAGCCGCCGATGGTGTTGACCTCGATCACGCCGGGCACGTTGCGAAGCTGCGGCTTGATGATCCAGTCCTGCACGGTGCGCAAATCGGTCAGCGAATAGTCGTGACCGCCTTGCGTCTTCGCGCCCGCCTTGGCCTCGACGGTGTACATGAAGATTTCGCCGAGTCCGGTCGAGACCGGGCCCATCGCGACCTCGACGCCGGCCGGAAGCTGGTCTTTCACCTGCTGGATGCGTTCGCCGACAAGCTGGCGGGCAAAATAGATGTCGGTGCCGTCCTTGAAGACGACTGTCACCTGGCTTAGGCCGTAGCGCGACAGCGAGCGGGTGTAGTCGAGTTTCGGCAGGCCACCCATCGCGGTCTCGACGGGGAAGGTGATGCGTTGCTCGGTTTCCAGCGGCGAATGGCCGGGCGCGCGGGTGTTGATCTGGACCTGGACGTTGGTGATGTCGGGTACGGCGTCGATCGGAAGGCGCTGGAAATTCCAGGTCCCGAAGGCAACTGCGCCGAGCGCGAGCAGCAGGACCAGCCAGCGCTGCTGCAGCGAGAGCGCGATGAGACGCTCAATCATGCTCGACCTCGCCCTTGCCCATCTCCGCCTTCACGACGAAGCTGTTTTCCGCGACGTAATGCTCGCCGGCTGAAAGGCCGGCCTTGATCTCGACATGGCGGGGATCGGAATCGCCGAGCTCCACGGGGCGGGCCTCGATCTTGTCTCCGTCCTCGCGGACGAACACGATGGTCCGGTTCTCCAGCGTCTGGATCGCGCTTCGGCGCACGGCGACCGCGACGTTGCGCGCGGCGAGGATCAGCCGTGCCGTGACGAACAGGCCGGGACGCAAGCGCCCGTCCGGATTTGGCAGCACCACGCGCGCCAGCGCGGTCTGGGTCTCGCTGCTGCCGATCGGCGCCATGTAGGAGATCGTGCCCTTGATCTCGCCGCGGCCGTCGTCGGGATCGATCAGCACCTCGTCGTTGAGGCGAACGCGCCGCAGGTCCTGCCGATAGATCGACAGATCGACCCAGATGCTGGAGAGGTCGGCGACGACGAAGGCCGGTTTCTGTTCGGAGGCGTATTCGCCGAGTGAGATCTGCCGCTCGATGATGGTGCCGGCAATCGGCGCCTTGAGCTCGTAGACGGTGAGGCTCTGGTTGCTCTCGATCGCGGCGAGCAGATCGTCTTTGGCGACCTTGTCGCCGATGCGCTTCTGGATCGATTTGGCAACGCCGGGAAAGCGCGGCGTCACCTGCACCACGGCCTCCTGGTTGGCGCGCAGGATGCCGTTGAAGGCGAGCGTGTCAGTCAATGTCGCGCTCGCGGCCTCCGCCAGCGTCACGCCGGCGGCGGCAAGCTTGACGTCGGAGATCCGGATCCGGTCGGCGCCGTGCTCGTCCTGCTCGACATGATCGTTCGGCTTCTCCGGCTTTTTGTCCCCGCTGTGTTCGGCATGCTCGACCCTGGTCGGGGCGAGCAGGGAATAGCCGTAAGCGCCGAGTGCGGCGGCAACTACGGCGACAAGGATGGTGGAGGACGTCTTCATCGTGCGCTCTCCCGCACCAGCGTGAAGGGATTGCCGACGAGACCTTCGATGGTCGCCACCCCCGCATGGAAATTCTGGAGCGCCTCCTGCTCGCGCAGCCGCGCCTGGGTGACGCTCGCCTGCGCGTCGAGCACTTCGAGCAGGGTGAAGCGGCCCTGGCCGTAGCCTTGCGCGATTGCGTCCGAGGCTTCGGTGGCCTTGGGAATGGCGCTCTCGCGCAGCACCGCAAGCTCGCGCAGCGAGCCCTGGAGCGAGTCGTAAGCGCGGCCGGCGACCACGATCAGCGTGTTGCGGTTGGCCTCGCGCTCGGCCTTGGTCTTGGCAAGGCTTTCCTGTGCCGAGAGGATATTGCCCTGGTTCTGGTCGAACACGGGAATCGGCACCGAGACGGTGAGGCGCGCCGCGTCGTCATTGGTCTCGTTGAAATGGCGCCAGCCGGCGGCGATCCGCACGTCGGGATAGGGCCTGAGCCGCGCCAACAACAGCTCGGCGTTGCGCTGGGCATAGATCGCGGTCCAGCGCACCAGCTGCGGATTGGCATCGATGGCGGCGACGACCGACTGGAACGTCGGCGGCCGTCCCATGGTGTCGAGCCTGCCGGAGACCCCGCCGAATTTCGGTGCCGCGTCGCCCATCAAGACCGCAAGCTCGCGCCGGGCGCTGGCCAGCGTCGCCTTGAAGCGCTCGCGGTCGGCCTTCACCAGGGCGGAAGCTACCTCGGCACGGCCGGTCTCGGCCGGCGAGGAGGCGCCGGCCTCGACGCGGCGGCGCAACAGCGGCGTCAGCCGGTCGATGGCGGCGATCTGCTCGTCGAGGATCTGGATGCGCCGCTGTGCGCCGAGCACGCTGAGGAAGGCGATCGCCGTCTCCGATAGCACCTCCAGCCTGACGGCCTTGCGCTGGATCGCGGCAACCTCGATGCCGGCGACGCCCGCGGCGATCCGCGCGTCGCGCTTGCCGAACAGCTCGAAGGCCTGGCTGATCTGCAGCGTGGTCTCGGCCGATCGCGTGCCGCGATAGATGCCGGACCCGAACGAATTGTCCTGTTCGTAGGACAGTTCCGGATTGAGAAGCGCACCTGCCTGGATGCGCTGGCCCGTGGCGATGCCGACGTCGCGCTCCGCCGCGGTCAGCCGCGGGCTCGTGGCCAGCGCGCGCGAGAGCGCGCTGCGCATCGTCAGTGTCTGGGCGTGGGACGGCGCAAGCGCCAATCCGCCAATCAGACACGCTGCCGTGCACGCCAGGCGCGCGGCCATTCCCCTGCAAAACATGAAACCGACCTGTGAAGGATGAACCTAATGGGCGCGGGGCGCCCGACCAATCCGTTCAGGCAATATGTTTGGGAGGCGGGGAGTCGGTATCGGGGACAATGCCGGCGAGCCGGGATACGCGTTGCGGGCGCGATGCGGACACGAGCGCGGTCGATGCGGCCGGCGGCGCCGGCTGCGCGACCATCACCGAGAAGCAGCCATGGCAATGATGCCCGCCGATGGCCTTGTGGTCGCTGTGATCTGAGGAGCCATCAATGACCGCAGCAATCTCCGAGCCGCCGCCGGGCGTGGTGACGTCGATGTCGTGCAGGCCGTGCAGCGTTCCCGCGAGCAGATAGACAACCGCGATCAGCACAGACATCAGCCCGCGCCAGTTGCGCGGGCGGCAAGATCCTGAGGGCTGGCGGTTCGCGAGCACGAAGTCACTCTGATTGCGGTCTGCGTCCGGCCTAGCATGGGCGCGGGAATAGTGTCGACCCGCAACATTGTTACGTCCCTGGCGCAATTGCCGCAGCAGTGGCGGAGACGCCAGCGCTTCTCATTGACGCGTGATCAGGCTCAGTTGAGCATCGGCTGGCGCTCCGCGTGCCAGCTCCGGAATGTCGCCGGTGTCGCCGGCTTCGACCGTGACGACGGCGCGACAGCTGGCTTCCATTGCCCGTTCCAGCCATTTGATGGCTTCATCGATCCACTGGTCGTGGTGCTCGGGATCGGCGATCGCCTTTTCCCGGAATGCATCTGCCTGATGAAGGCACGCGGTTCTGCGATCCACGCGGCTCTCCCGATCCGGAGTCCCGCCCCGACCGCATCTTCGATGATCCCAGCGCCGGCGTCGCTAACATAGGACAGGGAGCCCAGCTCAAAACAAAGGCCCCCGGCTCCGGTGTTGACCGGCTGGGCCTCGTGCTCGCAACTTCATCCTTCGGCTCACACCCAACCCGACTCCGGTGAGTTCGTTCCTGTCGGCTGCAAAAACTAGGAACGTTCCGTCTTCCTCCTCATTAGCGAGCAGGGGAAAATCGAGGAGGACGCACCATGAACGGACTGATTTATCTCGTCGGCTTGATCGTGGTGATCATGGCTGTCTTGTCGTTATTCGGCCTGCGTTGAGAGAGCTGATATGACCATCGAAGCTCTCGTGCAGGAAGAAGTCACCGAAAGTCGTCCGCGAGTCGCCGAAGACCGCTGGAGCATCCAATGGAGTTCTATCGTCGCAGGCGCATTCGCCGCCGCCGCGTTGTCCTTCATCCTGGTGAGCTTTGGCGTCGCTATCGGGCTCGGCGTCAGCTCGACGTCGCCGACATGGCGCGACGCATCAGCGGCTCTGGCGCTTCTTTCGGGGGTGTATTTGATTTTGCAGGCGATCGCCAGTTTCGGCTTCGGCGGCTATATCGCGGGCCGCACCACGCGTCAGGCGGCCGCAGTTTCGGCCATCGATGACGATGGCGAGCGGTGGGACGGGCTCCATGGCCTGATGTCATGGGCGCTTGCCGTACTGATCGGCGGCGTTTTCCTCGCCTTTCTCGGTGCGGGTACAATTGACCGCTCTCCGGCACGTTCTTCGTCAGGCAACGCGACCGCAGCCGAGCCGCTTTTAGGTTATGAACTGGACAAGCTATTCCGTGCGCGTCGGCCTCCCACCGATCTCGGGGAAACCCGCGCTGAAGCCGGACGCATCCTGATGACGTCCTCGAGCCACAGCGGCGTCAGCAGCGACGATCGAACCTATCTTGTGCAGCAGGTTACAGCGTTGACGGGATTGACCGGGCCGGACTCCGAGCGCCGGGTCGACGCCGCGATTGCGGACTCCCGGACGGCGATCAACCGTGCGCGACACAGCTCGATCATCCTCGCATTCTCGGTTGCAGCCGCAACTCTGATCGGGGCCGTGGTAGCCTGGGCTGCTGCTGTTGCCGGCGGACGGCATCGCGATGGAGAGCCGCTGCCGAACTGGATCGTGAGCTCCAACCGCTTCCATCGCACCCCTCGCGCGAGTCGTCCGTGAAGAACGCTAATTTCAGACCGGATTGATCGTCGGCCCCACGAAGAGAGCGCTGAGGATTTGGCGCAACAAAATCCTCAGCCAGCGGATC
>NZ_JADPJJ010000130.1:0-77494 GCF_023073375.1 Bradyrhizobium sp. 197
ATCCGCTGGCTGAGGATTTTGTTGCGCCAAATCCTCAGCGCTCTCTTCGTGGGGCCGACGATCAATCCGGTCTGAAATTAGCGTTCTTCACGGACGACTATCCCGATTTTTCGTTTGGTGGATTCGAACTTGCCGCTTGCTCGGTGCAACCTCTCCCGCTTGCGGCCCGCAAGCGGGGGAGGGAGCGCACCTTCTTCTCCGCGCGATCAGTGCATGAAGCTCCGGCGATTGTTGCCGCCACCGTTGTTGCCCTGGCTCTGGTTCATCGACTGGCGAAAATTGTTGCTGCCGCCATTGCCGATCCGGTTGGTGGTGTTGAACTGCGGGCGGGTGTTGTTCTGCACCTGCACCTTGTTCACCGGGTTGTTGTTGATCTTCGCGCCGCTGTTGATGCGGATCGGATTGTTCTGCGTCCGAACGATGACCGGCTTCGCATCGGCGGTGCCGGAATTGCCGCGGCCATTCTGCGTATTGTTGGTCGCAGGCAGCGTCACGATCTTGCCGATGCCGCCATTGCTGGTCGTGGTGTTGGTCGGCGCCGGCAGGGTTGCGATCTGACCGCCATTGCCGAGCTTGCCGATGCCGTTGTTGTCACCCGGCTTCTGCACGATCGGCAGATTGCCGTTCACTTGCGCGCCGCCATTGCCCTGCAGCGGCATGTATTTGGGCTGGCCGAGATTGCCGATCTTGAAGGTCGGGTTGATGTTCTGCGGCGCCAGTAATTTGGTCGCCTGCATCAAGGGGATCTGCTTCGGCTGCATCTGGAGCTTCAGCGCGACCTGCGCATAGGGCGTGTTGCCGTAGCTGTCGTAGAAGTTCTTGTAGCCGAGCGGCGAGTTCGCGAGCACCGCCTTGTGCCAGGCCTGCGTGAGCAGCAGGTTGGAGAGCAGCCAGCGGACGTGATCGCACAGCGGGTCGTGCGGATACATCGTGATGAACTCCTGATAGTATTCCGGACGTGCTTCGGACACGACATAGTCATAGGCCTGGCGGGTCGAGCGGCTCGGCAGGTTGGAGGCCATCTGCACCACCGGCGCATTCACCGGCGCGCGGTTGGCGGCAACAGCGGTGTCGCCGAAGAAGGTGAAGTCGGACGTCAGCGACGAGCTCTCCCAGGGGATCTGTGCGCCGCTGGTGGTCTGGTTCACTTCGAGGCGCACGCGCTTGAATAGCTGCTCGATCGGGACGTTGGGCTCGCGCGCGACGTTCAGGAAAGCTTGCGTGTAGGGGCTGTGGCCGCCCGAGCCGTCTTGCGCTTCGGCGCCCGGCGCGGTCGAGTAGCCGACGATCGAGCCGTTTGGGGCATCGACGATTGCCAAGCCGCGGCCGGCATCGTTGACGTTGGGGAAGGGGTTGTTGCGGCAGGCATCGAGGATGACGATGCGCATGCGGCTCGGGATCGTCTCCAGCGTCGACATCACGTCGACCAGACGCACCGAATTGTTGACCAGCTCGGTCTGACTCGAGACCTTGGCATCGACGGGAACGAGGTAATTCTCGCCGGCGAGCTGCACGCCGTGACCGGCATAGTAGACCATCGCCACCGTGTTCGGGCCGCGCGCGGATACTTTTGCCGAAAAGTCCTGCACCACGCGGAGCATGTCGTTCTGGGTCAGGTCGGTCGCGGCGACCACCTCGAAGCCGGCGGAGTTCAGGAACTTCGCCATCGACTCCGCGTCGTTGTCGGGATTGGCGAGCTGCGGCGCGTTCTGGTAGTTCGAATTGCCGATCACCAGCGCGACCCGCTGCTCAGGGCCTTGCAGTGCGGTGGGAGCTGGCTCGACCGGGGCGACTTGCGCGGAAACAGGGCCGCAGGCGAAGCCGAACAGGCTTCCCAGCAGGCTAGCCGTCATCAGGAAAGGTTTTAGGCGGAACATGGCGTGCTCCTCTGGCACTATCTCGATACGAGATTGGTTGCCGCGGAGCTTGGCCGCGTTCGAGTTTGAGGTCCGTGATCGTCATCACCATGGTAGGCTGCGTGATCTGAATCACGCTTGGAACCCGCCAAGGTGGGCGTTCGATGGGAGGACAGTCCGTCACATGCTGAAATCGATCGATCCGATCCTCACGCCCGACCTGCTCTGGCTGCTGGCTTCGATGGGCCATGGCGACGACCTCGTTTTCGTCGATGCCAACCACCCCGCGGCACGCATCGCGCAGAGCACGAATTCGCAGCGTCTGATCCAGTTGCCGGGCCTGCGCATGGAGACCGCAATCCGCGCCATCATGTCGGTCTACCCGCTCGACGATTTCGATCCCGATCCGGTGCGCGTGATGACGCCCGTCGACGATCCCGACCGCGTCCCCGATGTGCAGCGCGCGGTGCTCGCGGAGATCGAACGCGCCGCCGGCCATCCCGTGACGCCCGGAAAACTCTCCCGGCCGGATTTTTACCGCGCGGCTGCGGCGGGCTTTGGTGTAGTGCAGGTGGGGGACAGCAGGGGGTATGGATGCTTCCTGATCAGGAAGGGTGTGATCAGTTAGCCATCATGAAGCGATCACCCGCACTCATCGTGTTCGGAGGCCTTCCGGGCACTGGCAAGACGACCGTTGCTCGTGAACTTACGGTTCGGCTCGCGGCGACGTATCTTCGCATCGATGCCATTGAGCAGACGCTACGGGAAGCAGGCCTTGCGGTCGAGGCTGCCGGCTATTCCGTTGCCAACGCGCTGGCAGCCGAGAATCTCAAGCTCGGGCGCATTGTCATCGCGGACTGCGTCAATCCAGTGCTGGGAAGCCGCGCTGAGTGGCGAGGGACCGCCTTGAAGAACTCGGCGCGGATGGTCGAGATTGAAGTCGTCTGCAGCGACCCGGCGTTGCACCGGCAACGCGTGGAAAATCGTTCGTCCGATATCGGTGGCCTCAAGCTTCCGACTTGGGACGACGTCGTGAGCCGCGCTTATGAGCGGTGGGATCGGGAGCATCTGGTGCTCGATACTGCCTATAACTCGCTCGATGATCAGCTGGAACAAGCTGAAGCCTATGTGCGTGGCCAAATCGGTTAGCTCTGCACTCGGATTTGAATGGTCTTCCTGCGCGCGCCTATCTATCGTCTCCCTATGTCAAAAGTCCTGTGTCTATCTGTTGCTATCGTCCTGTCACTGCTGCCGGCTATCGCGCCGGCTGCGTCAATCCAAAAGCGTCCCAAGCAAGCCTGGCATGGCTACGGCTTTCTGCCGGGCTATCGGCAGCCGCTGAGCAACAGCATTCCGCTCTACAAGCAGAAGGAGGCGATGCGGCGGATGTCCCCTAGCGACCGGCGCCATTGGTACATCGATCCGGTCCCCCAATATTACGGCTGGGATGGTGAGTGGCGCTATTTCGGCCGGCCCGGCTTCGGCGGCGGCCGCTACAATGGCGGCAGTTTTGGGCCGTGCTGGACCCGGACGCCGATCGGCGCAGTCTGGAATTGCGGGTGATCGCTGATCATCCGTCATTCCTAGCGTAGCGAAGCAGTCCAGAGTCTTTCCGCGGTGACAATCTGGATTGCTTCGCCGGCTCCTCAATGCCGGTCCCAACTCGCAATGACGTTGAGGAGAGAGTGTTCTCCTCACTCCGCTCTCGTGCCCCCGGACGCAGCGCAGCGTCTCTTCGACGGTGCGCTGCAGAGCCGGGGCCCACGTTGCGACGGAAGCTGTGGCTCCTGGGTCCCCGATCTGCGCTTCGCTTGTCCGGGACACGAGACGGAGCATGCCGCGTCCCCTTACGAGAAGAACGCGATCTTCTCGGCCTGGGTCATGCGGCGGATCGGCGCCATGGGATCGTTTGCGGCGGCGCGGGGCTTTTGCAGGATGCCGCTGGCGAGGATGGTGGCGCCGAGTGAGGCTTCCGGGACCGGCGAGGGCATCGGCAGTGTCGTGCTCGGCGCTGCGCCGAATGTCGCGGCGGCTGCCATGGCCGACGCCGGCTGCTCCATCACTTCGGCGGCGGCTTCCGCAATGGCGTTGGTGAGGCGCGCAAGCGATTCCATCGCGATCGGCGCTTCCTCTATGGGCTCCTCCACGACCGGCGGAGCGGCGGGCTCAAGTGCGATCGGCTCCGGCATCTCGGCTGCAATGGGCGCTGCGGCCTCCGCAACCACCTGCTCCGGATTGGCCGCTTCCATCTCGACCGGCTCGATGATCTCGTCGAACTCCGGATCGGGCGCGGCCATCTCCAGTGCGATGGCCTCGAGTATGGCGTCGTCCTCGGCTTCCGCGGCGGCGTCGAGCGAAAATTCGTCCGTCACCTCGGCGAAGGCGGCGGGCTCAGCGGCCGGCTCTTCAAAAGCGGCGGCTTCAGGCGCGGTCTGGCTCTCGGCGACGATCTCCGGCTCCAGGGCGGCGTCCATCGCCTGCTCGGCAACGGAGAAGGTCTCAGCGACGCCGGCCGCTTCCACGGCTGCTTCGCTGGCCATTGCGGCAGGCGCGACCTCCGCAAGCGGAGCTTCCGCCACGGACGACGGCGCGTCTTGCACCGGGGCCGGCGAAGGGCGCGCAGCCTGCGGCGTTGCGTCGCCGTCGATCTGGTCGATCCGGTCCTTGAGCAGATCGAATGCGGCCTTGAGGTCGGTACGGGGGTCGATGGTCGAAACTTGCGCGCAGGCCGCCTCGATGGAGGCAAGCTGCGAATCAATCAGGTCGCAGATTCGCCCATCGGCGCCGATCTCGCGCCAGCGCCAGGAGATCTCCTTGATGATGCGGAGGCCGCGCGGGATCGGCGCGAGGCTCGCCTCGATCGCCGCGGGATCGAGGGCCGCGATCGCGATCGTCTCGGCTTCGCGGATCGCGTGCCGGATTGCGACCAGCGCCTCGGGCAGGCGGTCCTCGACGACGGATTGGCGCTGTGTCGCAAGGGTTTCTTCGATTTTCGCGACCGCGTCGAGCACCATGCGGGTGTCCGCATTGCGGTTGCGCTTGGCGTATTCACCGAGGAACCAGCGGCCGCGCGCGGTCTCCATGAAGGCTTCGCGGATCGCGTCGTAATCCTGCTCGTTCGGCTCGGCCGCGCGGGCAGACATAGGCGAGAGGGCGAATGCTTCGTTGGCCATGTCAATCTCGTCGCGCAAATCACGGCGCGTTACAGTAACGATCACCACGATATCGACCGAATCGCAATTGGTTTGATGGCACCCGAATCACAAATCCCCATCGCGGTATCTCAGAAGCGGCGATTCGCCGTGAGCCTCGCCGTGTTCTACTCGGCCGTGTTCGCGGTGTCGGGTACGCATCTGCCGTTCTTTCCGGTCTGGCTGAAGGCGATCGGCATCGACGCGGCCTGGATCGGCCTCATCAACGCGCTGCCGGCGATCACGCGCTTCACCACGCTGCCGCAAATCACGGCCCTTGCCGAAAAGCGACATGCCATTCGCGCCGGCATCATGGTCTCCGTGCTGGCGACGGCGATCGGATTTACAGCCGTCGGCCTGCAGGGGCAGCCGCTGGCGCTGTTCCTGATCTACGCGCTGACCTGCATGATGTGGACGCCGACGACCCCGTTGACCGATGCCTATGCGCTACGTGGCGTCGCCCGCTACGGGTTCGATTACGGGCCGGTGCGGCTGTGGGGCTCGGCAGCCTTCGCCGCCGGCTCGCTCGCCTGCGGCTATCTCGTAGACCACATCGCGGCGCGCGATCTGATCTGGGTCATCGTCGCTTGGGCCGTTGTTGCGGTCGCCGCCAGCGTGCTGCTCCAGCCCCTCGACGATGTCAGGCGAAGGACGACAGCGGCGCGCGCCGGCAAGGCGCTGCTGCACGATGCCGGCTTCTGGGCCATCATCGTTTCCGCCGCGCTGATCCAGGGCAGTCACGTCGCCTACTATACGTTCTCGGCCATCAACTGGCAGGCCCAGGGCCTCGGCGGGCTGACGATCGCGGGCCTCTGGACGCTGGGCGTGATCGCCGAGATCATCGTGTTCGCGCTGTCGCCGCGCTTCTCGCTGCACCCGTCCTCGCTCATGGCGATCGGGGGCGCGAGCGCGGTGGTGCGCTGGGTCGTCACCGCGCACGATCCGCCGCTCGCGCTGCTCGCGGTCGTGCAGCTCGGCCACGGCCTGACCTTTGGGATGACCATCCTCGGCACCATGAATCTCCTGGTGCAGCGCGTGCCGTCGCATCAGATCGCGCGGGGGCAGGGCTACTACGCCGCATGCAACGGGTTGCTGGGTGCGACCACTTCGATCGCGTCAGGCGCGATCTACGCCCGCATCGGCGACGGCCTGTATTACGTCATGGCTGCGATGGCCGGCGCCGGTGCACTTCTGATCTGGTCGGCGCGGCACCGGCTGAGAGCTCAGCCCCAGAGCGAAGAATCCGGCGGATAGACCAGGCTGTCGTCATACCGAAGGCCATGATCGCGGTCGCGCGCCAGCAGCAGCGGGCCGTCAAGATCGACGAAGCGGGCCTGCGGCGTCACCAGCATTGCCGGCGCCATCGACAGCGAGGTTGCGACCATGCAGCCGATCATGATCTCGAAACCGAGCGCCTGCGCGGCATCCGCCATCGCCAGCGCCTCGGTGAGGCCGCCGGTCTTGTCGAGCTTGATGTTCACGGCGTCGTAGCGCTCTCGCAAAGGTGCGAGCGAGTGGCGGTCATGCACGCTCTCGTCGGCGCAGACCGCGAGCGGCCGTTTGATCCGCGCCAGCGCGTCGTCCTTGCCGGCCGGTAGCGGCTGCTCGACCAGGGTGACGCCGGCGGCCTCGCAGGTCGCGAGATTGTGCTCCAAATTGGCCTCGGTCCAGGCCTCGTTGGCGTCCACGATCAGCTCGGATTCGGGGGCCGCCTTGCGCACCGCCGCGATCCGCTCCCCGTCGCCGTCACCGCCGAGCTTGATCTTGAGCAGCGGCCGGTGCGCCGCTTTGGCGGTCGCCGCCGCCATGGCCTCGGGGGTGCCCAGCGAGATCGTGTAGGCCGTGGTGCGCTCGCCCGGCACCGGGCGGTCGAGCAGGCTCCAGGCCCGCAGCCCCGCCGCCTTGGCTTCCAGATCGATCAGGGCGCAATCCAGGGCATTGCGGGCCGCACCGGGCGGCATGGCGGCTTGCAGGGTCCGCCGGGTGAGTCCGCTCGCCACGGCCTCCTGCATGGCCTGGATGGCGGCAAGGGTTGCCTCGGGCGTTTCGCCGTAGCGGGGATAGGGCACGCATTCGCCGCGGCCGATCAGGCCGTCCCGGCTCACCTCGGCCACGACGGTCACGGCCTCGGTCTTGGCGCCCCGGCTGATCGTAAAACTGCCGGCGATGGGAAAGCGCTCGATTCGCGCGACGAGGGCCGGAACTTTGCTGGAAGTCATTTTGAACTCTGGCGAAATCTGAACCTGCTAGTTACCTCTAGCAACTAAGGTTAACCGGTCGGGGACACCTTCTCTGGGTAAGGGCGCGTGCGCAACCATCTGATTTCATCCGTTTCCAGCGCCCCGGCACGGGAGCGGACATCTTGAGCGGCGATCCGAAGCTGGAACGGATTGCGAAAGGCAACGCGCTGGCACTCTGCGCCACCGGAACCTGGACCGCGAGCTTCGCGCCGGTCCTGGAGCGGATGGTGGCTGACGCCGAGAAGCTCGCGGGCGGTTCGCAAAGCGTCTTCATCGACGTTTCCGAGGTGGCCAAGCTGGACACGTTCGGCGCCTGGCTGATCGAACGGCTGCGCCGCAGCCTGACCCAAGGCGCCGTCGAGGCGCAGATCGCGGGACTGTCCGCCAATTATTCGAGCCTCGTGGACGAGGTGCGGCGGGTCAGGGCGACGCCCGTGATCGACACCAGTGCCGTCACCATCACCGGCATGCTGGAGCAGATCGGCCGGGCCGTGGCTGGCGTTGGCGGCACCGTGGCAGGCCTGATCGACATGCTCGGCGCGGTGCTCGCGGCGGGCGCGCGCACCCTGATTCACCCGCGCTCGTTCCGCCTGACCTCGACCGTGCATCATCTCGAGCAGGTCTGCTGGCGCGCGGTGCCGATCGTGGTGCTGATCACCTTCCTGATCGGCTGCATCATTGCCCAGCAGGGCATCTTCCATTTCCGCAGGTTCGGCGCCGACATCTTCGTCGTCGACATGCTCGGCGTGCTGGTGCTGCGCGAGATCGGCGTGCTCCTGGTCGCGATCATGGTCGCGGGCCGCTCGGGCAGCGCTTACACCGCCGAGCTCGGCTCGATGAAGATGCGCGAGGAGATCGACGCATTGCGCACCATGGGGTTCGATCCGATCGAGGTGCTGGTGCTGCCGCGCATGCTGGCGCTGGTGCTGGCGCTGCCGATCCTGGCCTTCCTTGGCGCCATGGCCGCGCTCTATGGCGGCGGTCTCGTCGCTTGGCTCTATGGCGGCGTCGATCCCGAAGCGTTTTTGCTGCGCCTGCGCGACGCCATCTCGATCGACCATTTCATCGTCGGCATCGTGAAAGCACCTGTGATGGCCGCCGTGATCGGCATCGTCGCCTGTGTCGAAGGGCTCGCCGTGCAGGGCAGCGCGGAATCGCTCGGACAGCACACGACGGCGTCCGTGGTGAAGGGCATCTTCTTCGTCATCGTCATGGACGGCGTGTTCGCCATCTTCTTCGCCTCGATCGGGATGTGACGATGGCGCAGGAAGTTCGAAACGGAATTCAAAACCCGATCATCCGCGTCCGCGACATCACCGTGCAGTTCGGCGCGACGCGCGTGCTCGACGGCCTCGACCTCGACGTCAAGCGCGGCGAGATTCTTGGCTTCGTCGGCCCCTCGGGTGCCGGCAAATCGGTGCTGACGCGCACCATCATCGGCCTCGTGCCGAAGGTCGCAGGCAGCATCGAGGTGTTCGGCGTCGATCTGGACGCCTCCAATACGTCGCAGCGTCGCAACGTGGAGCGGCGCTGGGGCGTGCTGTTCCAGCAGGGCGCGCTGTTCTCCTCGCTGACGGTGCGGCAGAACATCCAGTTTCCGATGCGCGAATATCTGCGGGTGTCGCAGCGGCTGATGGACGAGATCACCATCGCCAAGCTCACCATGGTGGGTCTCAAGCCCGAAGTCGCCGATCGCTTTCCCTCCGAATTGTCGGGCGGCATGATCAAGCGCGTGGCGCTTGCGCGCGCGCTGTCGCTCGATCCGGATCTGGTGTTTCTGGACGAGCCGACCTCAGGCCTGGACCCGATCGGCGCCGGCGACTTCGACGAACTGGTGAGGACCCTCCAGCGCACTTTGGGGCTGACTGTTTTCATGGTAACCCACGATCTCGATAGCCTTTACACAGCATGTGACCGCATCGCCGTTTTAGGGAACGGTAAGATCATTGCGGCAGGATCGATCGCCGACATGCAGGCCTCGCAGCATCCCTGGCTGAGGCAATATTTCCATGGCAAGCGCGCTCGCGCGGTGATGGGCTGAGGTGCCGGAGTAGCTGATGGAAACGCGTGCAAATTACGTGCTGATCGGATCGTTCACGCTGGCGGTGATTGCCGCTGCGATCGGCTTCGTGTTGTGGTTTCAGTCGTTGCACACCACCAAGCAGCGCAGCCCCCTGCGCGTCGTTTTCGAGGGCCCGGCGGCGGGCCTGCGCAACGGCGGCAGCGTCAATTTCAATGGTATCCGGGTGGGCGAGGTGGTCTCGGTGAAGCTCGACAACCCGCGGCGGGTTGTCGCACTCGCCATGGTCGAGAACAACGCCCCGATCCGCAAGGATACCCTGGTCGGCCTCGAATTCCAGGGCCTGACCGGCGTCGCCGCGATTTCGCTCAAGGGCGGCGAGGAGGCGGCACCTCCGCCACCACTCGACGAGGACGGCATCCCGTCGCTGACGGCGGATCCCAACAAGCTCCAGGACGTCACCGAGGCGATCCGCGGCACGCTCCAGAACATCAACAAGATTGTCGCCGACAATCAGGAATCGGTGAAGAATTCGCTGAAGAATCTCGAGGCCTTCACCAACTCGCTCGCCCGCAACTCCGAGAAGATCGATGGCGTGATGGCCAAGGTCGACGGCGTCATGCTCAAGGCCGACAGCCTCATGCTCGGCCTTAACACGCTCGCCGGCGGCAAGGACGGCGGTGAGCTGTTCCTGGCAGTGAAGTCGATCCGCGAACTGGCCGACGATTTCGACAAGCGCTCCGGCGCGCTGATGACCGACGGCCGCCGTACCCTGGGCGACATCAGCCGCGCCGTGAACAATTTCGACCGCAACCCGACCCGCGTGCTGTTCGGCGCCAGCAACAGCGCGCCCGCAGCCGCTCCGCCGCCGCCGGAGCCGCTAAAGCCCGCGACGCCGGAGCGCAGGCGGCAGTAGGGCTCGGCCTGGTCGTAGCGCTGGGTCTCGTGTCCCGGACGCGCTGCAGCGTGTAACGCTGCTGCGCAGAGCCGGGACCCAGAAGGCAACACGGTACAATGCCGCGATATGGGCCCCGGCTCTGCAGCGCACCGCCGAGGGCGCTGCGCTGCAGAGCCGGGGCACGAGAGCGAATGATGCGTTCGCTTTTCCCATCCCCATCATTGCACCGGCGTAACTTCAAACAAAACGGAGCCCGCAAGGGCTCCGTTTTTCATTCGCTGTTCGCTATCGCTGCGAGCCGCTTACCCCAGCCGGCCCGCGCTGTGCGCGAGCAGGGTGTAGACCAGACCCGTCTCCGAGGTCAGGTGGTTGCGCAGCTCCTGCGGGCCGCGGCCGTCGCGGGCGACTTCGTCGAGCAGGCGTTCGAACTCGGCGACGTAGCGGTCGACCGTGCCCTTGAAGTTGCGATCGGAGCGGTACTTGCGGGCGACCTCGTCAAAAGCTTTCTGGCCGGCGGGCGTATAGAGGCGCTTGGTAAAGGCCTTGTTCTCGCCGCGCTGGTAGCGGTCCCACATCTCGGCAGCGAGGTTGCGGTCCATTAGCCGGCCGATGTCGAGCGACAGCGATTCCAGCGGATTGCCGCCACCTTGCGGCGCCTGTGGCTGCGGAGCCGGTGCGGCGGCTTGGCGGCCGCGCTGAGCTTCACGTCCGGTCGGCGCACCCTGGTTGGCGTCCGTGCGGCTCAACAGATCCGACAGCCAGCCGTCGCGGCCCTGATCGTTGCCGGCGGGCGCGACCGGCGGAGCTTCGGTGCGGCGCGAGGAGGCCGGCATGCCGAGGTCCGGCGGCGGCAGCGTGGAGGCGCTGCCGGTGTCGCGCATGCGGGTCTCTGTGCTGCGGCCGCCCGCGGTCACCAGCATCGGCTCCTCCTGGCGCTGCACGCTGGCGCGGCCCGTCGTGGAGACATCGAGGCCGCGGCCATGCTGGGCCACGATGCGGTTGAGCTCGGCGAGGGCCTCGATCTGGTCGACGATCACCTTGCGCATCTGCGCAGTGCTCTCGGCGGCCTCCTGCGGCATCTCGAGCACGCCGCGGCGCAGCTCGTTGCGGGTGGCTTCGAGCTCGTTGTGCATCTCGAACGCCATCTGCTTCATGCTGGAGACGAGGTTGGTGAACTTCTCGGTCGATTGCTTGAACATCGTATCCGCCTCGTCGGTGGTCTGGCGGTAGATGTCGTGCATGGCCTCGACTGTCTGCCGGTGCTCCTCTTCGGAGGCCGACCGTACCGCCTCGAACTGGCGGGTGATCGCGGCGGAACCGGCGCCGGCCGTCTCGGCCACGACCCGGGCGATGTCGCGAGCGCGCTCTTCGGCGGCCGCCAGCGATTCATCGAGCAGGCCGGTGAAGCGCGACAGACGCTGGTCGAGATCGGCCGTGCGCAGGTCGATCGTGGTGACGAGCGATTCCAGCGCCAGCTTGCGTTCGGCGAGCGAGGCGGTGGTGTTCTTGTTGCTCTGCTCCACGACCTGCGCGGCTTCGACGAGTGCCTTGCCGTGCGCGTCGAACTGGGTCGACAGCTCGCCGAGATCCTGGAGCGCCCGCGTGGTCTTGCTGTTGAAGACGTTGAGCTGGTCTTCCAGGTTCTGCGTCGCGGCGCCGTTGCGCGAGGTGACGTCGTTCATCGCCGAGACGAAGTCGGCGACGCGCGTCACCAGCGCCCGCTCGAGCGAGTTGAGGTTGTCGTGCGCACCGGTCAGCACCTCCTGGAGCAGGATATTGCCTTCGCGCAGTCGCTCGAACAGGGCGACCGTGTCGGTGCGCAGGATCTTGCTGGTCTCCTGCATCTCGGTGACGGCCGCGATCGAGACCTGGCGCGACTGGTCGATCGCCGCGCGCGAGGCCTGCTCGAGGTCCTTGAGCGACTTGTTGACGGCACCTGTCGCCATCTCGCTCGCCGAGTTGATGGTCCGTGCCACTTCGGAGCCGTTGCCCATCATCGTCTGCGAGAACGCGTGGCCGCGCGTCTCGATCGACTTCAGCGCGTCGGACGTGACACGATCGATGTCGAGCGTGAGCTGGCTGGTCTTCGAGCCGATCGCGTCCACGAGCGAGCCGCGCTTGGCATCGATCATGTTGGCAAGACGGTCGGACTGCTGCTGCACGTAGGTGACGATCTCGTCGGTCTTGCCGGTCATGGCCTGGCCGAAGCTGCTGCTGGCGGCGAGCACCGAGCGCTCGACGTCCGCCGAGCTCGACTTGACCCGCGAACTTGCCTCGTTGGAGGCGTTGATCAGCGCGTTCTGGGCGTTGAGCGCGCTGGTCTGGATGTCGTTGGTCGCGTTCGCGGTGGCCGTGCTCAGCGTGCGCTCGATCTCGGTCGAGATCGTGCGGATCTGGCTTGCGGCGTCCGCCGACGTCGTGGTCAGCGAGGTCTGCGCCTCGCGTGCGCTGTTGAGGATGGTCGAGGCAGTGTCGGCGCCGACCGAGGTCAGCGTGCGCTCGATATCCGTGGTCAGCGACTTGATCTGGCTCGCTGCGTCCGTCGAGGCGGAGATCAGCGTGCCCTGGGCCTCGCGTACGCCGCTGGTGAGCGCCTCGATGGTGGCGCCGCCGGCGGTCGCCAGCGCGCGCTGCATCTCGGCCGCCAGCGAACGGACCTGGCCGGTCTGCTCCGCGGAGACCGCCAGCAGGGTGCTCTGGGCGTCGCGGGCGCTGGTCGTGATCGTCTCGGCGGTCGACTGGCCGACCTGCGAGAGCGACCGATGCACTTCGGCCGCCAGCGACTTGACCTGGCTCGCCGCATCCGAGGACGCGTTGACGAGCGTGCTCTGGGCTTCGCGGGCGCCGGTCATGATGGTCTCGGCCGTCGCGGTGCCGGCCATCGAGAGCGAGCGCTGCACGTCCGAGGACAGCGCCTTGATCTGGTTGGCGGTCTCGCTCGAGGCCGCGATCAGCGTGCTCTGCGCATCGCGGGCGCCGGCGGTGATCGATTCCGCCGTGGAGGAGCCGGCCATCGACAGCGAGCGCTGCACGTCGGCGGTGAGGGTCTTGACGTGGTTGGCCGCGTCCGAGGACGCCGTGACCAGCGTGGTCTGCACCTCGCGGGCACCTGCCAGGATCGAGGCGGCGGTTGCCGAGCCCGCCGACGACAGCGTGCGTTCGACGTCGGCCGCGAGCCCCTTGATCTGGTTGGAGGCCTCGCCGGATGCGGCGACCAGCGTCGACTGTGCTTCGCGGGCGCTGCTCAGGATCGAGTTCGCGGCACCGGTACCGACCGCGGTCAGCGCGCGCTCGACCTCGGCGGAGGTCATCTTGAGCTGGGCGTTGACGTCGGAGGAAACCGTCATCAGCGACTGCTGCGCGGTGCGCGCACCGGTCTGGATGGTCTCGCTGGTGTTGACCACGAGGTTGGTGAGCGAGCGCTCGGCGTCCTCGACATGCGAGCGGATCGCGGTCGAGATCATCTCGGCGCGGGACATCATGTCCTCGCTGGCCTGGCGTCCGCTGCTCTCGATGCGGCCGGCGACTGCCTCGACGCGCGAGCCGAGCAGGTCCTCGAACTGCGCCACGCGCATGTCGATGTCGCTGGCGACCGATCCGACCTTGGTCTCGATGGCCTGGTGGATGTCCTGGAAGCGCGCCGTGACCGTGTCGGTCAGATGCATGCTGCGGCCGTCGATGAGTTCGCCGACGCTGGTGATGCGGCGGTCGACCGCCTCGATCGCCTGCGCGGTGCCGTCCGTGAGCGTCGAGGTCAGGAGGGTGAGGCGGGTGTCGATCGACTGCACGGCCTGCGAGGCGCCGTTCGTCACCGCGGTGGTCAGGTAGGTGAGGCGGGTGTCGATGGATTCGAGCGCCTGCGAGGCGCCGCCGGTGAGGGTGGTCGTCAGATGCGTCAGCCGCGTATCGATCGTCTGGATGGTCTGCGATGCGCCATCGGTCAGCGAGGTCGCGAGGTAGTTGAGGCGGGTGTCGATCGTCTCGATCGCCTGCGATGCGCCATCGGTCAGCGACGTCGTGAGGTGGGTGAGGCGGGAGTCGATCGACTGGATCGCCTGCGCGGCACCGTCGGTCAGCGACGAGGAAAGCGTGTTGAGCCGTCCGTCGATGGTCTCGGTGACCGACTTCGCACGGGTATCGAACGACTGTTCGAGCGCGGCGACGCGGCCGACGAGCTGTTCGTCGAAGGTCTTGATGTGACCGTCGATTGCAGAGTCGAGGCCGGAGATCTTGCCGTTCAGCGAGGCATCGAAGTTGGTGACACGCTCGCCAATCGTGGTCTCGAACTGCACCAGGCGCTGGTCGAGGACAGCCGTGATCGCGCCGCCGTTGGAGGTGAAGCGGGTGTCGAAATTGTCGACATAGCTCTTCAGGCTCTCGTGGATGTCCTGGGTGCGCTGGCCCATGCGATCGACGATCTCGCCGCCGAACGTCTTCACGGTGCGGTCGAATTCGGAGATGTGGCGGGTGATCAATGCGCCCAGCGTGCCGGAGTCGCGGGCGAATTTCTCGACCAGCTCGCTGCCCTGGTTCTTCACCAGCTCGTCGAAGGCGCTCATCTGGAGCGACAGCGAGTCGTGCGCGGTCTCGGTCTGGCTGACGACCTTGGCGACCAGCGTGTTGACGGTGGCGTCGAGCGCTTCGCTCGCCTTGTCGCCGGAGGTCATGATGTGGCCGGCGAGGCGGTTGCCGGCGTCGTCGATCTTGGCGGAGAGGTCGTTGGAGCGCAGCTCGAGCTCGAGCAGCAGCGAGTCCGACGAATTCTTCAGGCTGTCGTGCACCTGCTCGGTGCGCTCGGAGATGCCGTCGACGATCGCGGCGGAGCGCTGCTCGAACTCGCCGGTGATGCGGTCGATGCGCTCGTTCAGCATCTCGTGGACGCGGTCGGCGAGGTCGACGAACTCGTCGTGGACGTGGCCGGTCTTGAAATTGAGGCTGGTAGTCAGCCGCTCGCTGGCGTCGAGCACCGCGCGCGTGGTCTCGTTGCTGGCCTCTTCGAGGCGGTCGAGCAGGTCTCCGCCGCGCTCGCCGAGCGCGAGGATCATGTTGTCGCCGGCGTTGCTGAGTGCACCGGTGATGTGGGCGCCGCGCTCTTCGAGCGCGCCGGTGATGGACTTGGCGACCTCGTCGACGCGCGAGGCGATCGCGTCCGAGATCAGCGCGATGTCATGGCGCAGATCGATCTGCACGCCGGAGATGGCGCTGCGGACCTGCTCGGCCTGGCCGACCAGATTGTCGCGCTGATGCGCGATGTCCTGGAGCAGGGCGCGGATGCGCACTTCGTTGTCGGAATAGGCGCGTTCGAGCGCCGCGACCTCGTTGGCGACCAGCGTCTCGAGTTCGCCGGCGCGCGCGATCGCGCGCTCGATGCCGTCGCCCATCGCCGCAACCTCGCGGCGGATGGCCTGGCCGACGGTCACCATGGAATCCGAAGCCGAGCCTTCCGGCTCGGAGAAGCGGATCGCAACCTGCGCCATCGCCTGCGCGACCGAGCTCATTTGCTGACCGCGCCAGACGAGGCTCGCGAGGAAGAAGAACAGCATGATCGGCGCGAAGAACATAGTGACGAGGCCGGCAATGGCCAACACGCCGCCGCTCTGCCCCATCGCCGCCTGGATCGAAGGCAGGAAGCCGACCGTCAGCGCGGCGCAGGCCGCGAGCCAGATGACGGTGAAGATTGTCGCGCCGGTGTAGATGTTGCGGGTCGGGCGTCCCGTCTGCAACGTCTGCAAGAGCTGGCCGATGGTCGCACGGTCGTCATTGGCGGCGCGGCGCGAGGAGCGCGGCTCCTCGATCTGGTCGAACATCGCGCGTTCGTTCGCGGCAGGACGCGGGTCGAAGCTCGGTTCGTCGAACATCGGGGGGGTCGGTGGCGCGGCCGGAGGCGACGTTTCGTTACGCATCGAGGCGTTGCGGCTGGTGTCCGCAGCCGTGTCGCTGATGTTCAGGGCTTCCTGGATCGCAGAAAGCGCATCTTCTGTCGGGTCTTTGACCTTTTTCGGAGTGTTTGCCATGTTCAGTCCGAGCCCTCGTTACTTGTACGCGTCCCTCCGCGAGCTCTGCGCGCTACGCAAGCCCACAGTCCGGATCATGCCGCTTGCGCGGATTTCCGAGCCGTCCCCACCCGGACGGCTTGTCCGCCAATTTCCAAAACATCCTATTGGCAGAGCGTCGCGAATGAAATGGCTGCGATTAAGACATTCTTAATCATCGTTAACAGGATCACGCCGTAACGCCTTAGCAATACATGAAATTCTCCACCGGACTCGCCGGATTGCGGCAACTTTTCGTCAATAAACAGGCGGATTTGCGCAAAACAGCCGGAACACTTCGTTAACCATTTCCATGCTTCGGTGGAGGGAACCTGACCGCCGAACCGGCGGACATCGCGCGATGCCGGGGCCTGCGCCATGATGCCTGAACTGCAACGGATGGACTGGATGCCCTCGCCCCCGCTTGCACCCATCGACAACCTGCTCGACCTCGATCACCTCTCCCGCATGACGCTCGGCGACGTTGAGCTGGAACAGGAAGTGCTGGCGATGTTTGCCGAGCAGGCGGTCCGCCTGATTGCGGCTATGGCAGCGCTGCCGAGTGATGCCGGCGCACTCGCCCACAAGCTCAAGGGCTCGGCGCGCGGGATCGGCGCTTTTGCGGTGGCGGATGCCGCAGCCAGCCTCGAGACCGCGATCCGGACCGGCCAGGGCCGGCCCCACGCCTTCGCCGCGCTGAAAGAGGCGGTGACCGAGGCTCGCGCCGCCATCGAGACGATCCTGAAGCCTTAGGACGACAGGGCCGACCCGTGCCCTAGTCTTTTGTTTTGACGGGTTTTCTTGCCGCGAAGCGGGATTAACGTCTTATCAAAACGCTATGGCGCCGGGCTGACCGACCCGTTATAGGACAGCCCGGACCCTCCTTCATTCCCAAGATCGCGGCAGTACGAGCACACATGGCCAAAATTCACTTTGTCGATCACAAGGGCGAAACCCGTACGGTGGACGTCGAGAACGGCGCGACCGTGATGGAAGCCGCCATCCGCAACAGCGTTCCCGGCATCGAGGCTGAATGCGGTGGCGCCTGCGCCTGCGCCACCTGCCATGTCTATGTCGACGAAGCCTGGCGCGAGAAGGTCGGCAGCCCGACACCGATGGAAGAGGACATGCTCGACTTCGGCTTCGACGTGCGCCCGAACTCGCGCCTGTCCTGCCAGATCAAGGTCTCCGACGAACTCGACGGCCTCGTCGTGGCGACGCCGGAACGCCAGGCCTAACTCTCCGTAGTTATCATGTGCTCGGCGGCGCGACCTCAATGCCGCGCTTGTGCCAGGGTCTGAGCTTCTCGAGCACTTCTGAGGTCAGCGGTGCCGGCCGTCGCGTCGTCTCGTCGAGCATGACGCCGACTGACGTCGCAGACGCAATACATTTCCCGTTCGAAAACACGACCTGCTCGAAGGTCACCGATGTCCGCCCGAGCTTCACCACGCCGAGGCCGAGCTCGATCGTATTCGGCCAGTGCAACTCGGCGCGAAAATGCATGTCGAGCCGCACCATGATCCAGGCAAGTCCCGGCGGCGTCAGGCCGTATTCTGGAAGCTTCATCAGCGTGACACGGCCGGTCTCGAAATAGGTGGCGTAGACCGCGTTGTTGACGTGCTGGTTTGGATCGAGATCACCGAAGCGGACATTGTCGCTGAGGCGAAAAGGGTAGTCCTCCAGGTGCGGCGTCGTATCGAGGCGGCGTGGTGCGTTCACCGATTGATCTCCGTCATATCGTTGCTCGTTACAGCCCAGTTATCCTGACCCGGCAAGTGGGCGCGGCTGCGGGGCGCACCCGCTTTTATGCCTTCCCTGATCCATCCCCGTTGGCTAGACAGGCAGGGTCACCTCTGCCCGCCGGGCGCCGTGCCACCGATAACGACCGATAAAGAGACGACATGAGCGATGTGATCAAAACCGATGTGCTGATTATTGGCGCCGGCCCCTGCGGTCTGTTCGCCGCCTTCGAGCTTGGCCTTCTCGACATGAAGGCGCATTTCGTCGACATCCTTGACAAGGTCGGCGGCCAGTGCGCCGAGCTCTATCCGGAAAAACCGATCTACGACATTCCCGGCATTCCGCAGGTTTCGGGCCAGGGTCTCACCGAGGCGCTGATGGAGCAGATCAAGCCGTTCCATCCGACCTTCCATCTTGGCGAGATGATCGAGACCGTGGAGAAGATCGGCGATCCCTTGTTCCGCTGCACCACCGACGCCGGCAAGGTGTTCGAATGCAAGGTGCTGGTGATCGCTGCCGGCGGCGGCTCGTTCCAGCCCAAGCGTCCGCCGGTGCCGGGGATCGAAGCCTATGAAGGAAGCTCGGTGCACTACGCCGTGCGCAAGATGGAGACGTTCCGCGACAAGAACGTGCTGATCGTCGGCGGCGGCGATTCCGCGCTCGACTGGACGCTCAATCTGCATCCGATTGCCAACCGCATCACGCTGCTGCACCGTCGCGACGATTTTCGCGCCGCCCCCCACAGCGTCGAGCAGATGCGCGCGCTGGTCGCTGGCGGCAAGATGGATCTGCGGCTCGGCCAGGTCACCGCGCTGTCAGGCAACGAGGGCAAGCTGACCGGTGCCACGATCAAGGGCAACGACAACAATGTGACCGATATTGCCTGCGACACCATGCTGCCGTTCTTCGGGCTGACCATGAAACTCGGTCCGGTCGCGAACTGGGGCATCTCGCTGGAGAACAATCTGGTGCCGGTCGAGACGTCCGCGTTCGAGACAAATGTGCGCGGCATCTTCGCGATCGGCGACATCAACACCTATCCCGGCAAGCTCAAGCTGATCCTGTGCGGTTTCCACGAGGGCGCGCTGATGTCGCAAAAAGCCCATCGCTATGTCTATCCGGAGAAGCGGCTCGTGTTCCAGTACACGACTTCGTCCTCCAGCCTGCAAAAGAAGCTCGGTGTCAACTGACGGCGGCGAGCGGGGAGGCGGTGCCCATGTTTCTGGTGCTGGAACCGTTCGCGAAATCGCCGTAGTCTGCGGCCATTGGAGTGACGGCTCAGCAAGGCGATTGGCTTAGCAAGGTGATGATAATGCGGAATCTCTTTTCCAGCTTTCGGCTGTTCTCGCTCCTCGCGCTCGCGATGTCGCTCGGTGCGGTGAGCCCGGCTGCGGCGCAAGTCCAGCAGCCAACCGCCGCGGGTCTTTGGCAGAAGGTCGAAGACGGCAAGACGGTGGGATGGTTTCTCTTCATCGACCACAGCGGTGTGTTCGAAGGCGTGATCGCAAAAACCTTTCCGCGGCCCGGCGACGATCCGAACGAGATCTGCGCGAAATGCACGGACGATCGCAAGAACGCGCCGGTGCTCGGGCTCTCCTTCATCCGCGACATGAAGCGCGACGGCTTGAAGTACGACGGCGGCAACGTGGTCAATCCGCGCGACGGCAACGTCTGGAAGGCCAAGATGACGGTCAGCCCTGATGGCCAGACGCTGACGATGCGCGGCTTCCTCGGCATCTCCCTGTTCGGCAAGGACGAGACCTGGACGCGTCTGCCCGACGCCAACATTGCCCAGGTCGACCCCGCCATCGTCGCGAAATATCTCCCGGCGCAAGCGACCGCCGCGACCAAGCCCGTGCCCGCGCCCGCGGCGAAGAAGGGCGGCGCGATGATGGCGCCCGCGCCGAAGCAGTAGGACGTTCCCGGCTTAGCTCCGCTGTCATTCCTCGCGGGAGTCGTCGCGCGGTGACGCGTCGGTCGTGCCCTACGCGCTGAAAATGGACTCTCGCACCACTACGTCCGCGCGGCGGCGCACGTCCGGATTGAGCGCAAGCCCGAGGCCGGGCGCACGCGGCGCAGACACGATGCCGTTGTTCACGGTCGGAAGAGCGGTGACGAGATCGCGATACCAGGTCGAGAGCGTCGCGCGCACGACCTCCTGGAAGATCGCGGTCGGCGCATGCAGCGCCAGATGCAGCCCCGCCATCAGCGCGACCGGGCCGGTACAATCGTGCGGGGCGAGCGGCTTGTTGTATGCTTCGGCCAGCGCGGCGATTTTGCGCGCCTCGGTCAATCCACCACACCAGGCGATGTCGAGCATCACCACGTCGATGGCGTCGGCTGCAAGCAGATTGCGGAAGCTCGCCGCGCCCGCCAGCGTTTCGCTGCCGCAGATCGGCGTTTTCACGCGCCGTCTGAGGTCGGCAAGGCCCTGCACATCGTCCATCTTGCCGAGGGGATCCTCGACCCAGAACACGCCGTAATCTTCGAGCGCGCGGCAGATGCGCTCGGCGGTCTGCGCGCCCCACAGGCTGTGCAGCTCGCACATGATCTCGATGCGTTCGCCGACGGCGGCGCGGATCTTCCGGAACGGTTCGAGACCGGTCTTGAGGTCGATCAGGGAAATCGAATGGCCGCCATTGGCGGCAAAGGGGTCGAATGGCCAGATCTTCATGGCGCCATAGCCTTCGCTCAAAAGGCTTTCGGCGAGCGCTCCAGCGTCGCGCATGAAGGCGATCTGATCGTCATAGGGGCCGAGCGCGGCGTCGTCCGCGCCGATCTCACGGCGCCTGGCGCTCTTCGTATTGTAGGCGTAGCCGGCGCAAGTGTTGTAGGCGCGGATTTCGAGTCGGCTCGCGCCGCCGAGCGCCTCGTGCACGGGAATGCCGTGGCGCTGGCCCTTGAGGTCCCACAACGCGATGTCGATGGCGCTGGCGGCGCGCACCTCGGCGCTGACGCTGTGGAAGCCGAGATACGGCGTCAGCAACTGACGCGATACGGCTTCGATGCGGCGGGAATCCTGGCCGAGCACCAGCGGTGCTGCGAGCTCATGCACGGCAGCTTCAACGGCCTGCGCCCCTCGAAAGCTCTCGCCGAGGCCGGTGAGCCCTTCGTCCGTTTCGATTTCGACCCAGATCAGGTTCGGCCGTTCCTCGATGCGGATGGTGCGCAAGGTCGTGATGCGGGACATTGAGACGTCCTCTTGATTTTCGGTCAGTGTCTACGCGCGACGCTCAGGTCACCGGCGCCGGATTGAACAGCGTGAGATCGTTGTGGATGCCCCAGCGATCCGACCAGGGTTGCGTACGGCCGCTGGCGACGTCGAGGATCAAGCGGAACAGGTCCCAGCCGGTTTCCTCGATGGTCTTCTCGCCGGTGGCGATGCCGCCGGCATCGAAATCGATCAGGTCCTTCCAGCGGCGCGCAAGCTCGCTGCGGGTCGCGACCTTGATCACGGGCGCAGCCGCAAGGCCGTAAGGCGTGCCGCGGCCGGTGGTGAACACTTGCAGCGTCATCCCGGAGGCGAGCTGCAGCGTGCCGCAGATGAAGTCGGACGCAGGCGTTGCCGCGAACAGCATGCCCTTCTGCGTCGCCTTCTCGCCGGGCGAGAGCACGCCGGTGATGGCGCTCGATCCGGACTTGACGATCGAGCCCAATGACTTCTCGACGATGTTGGCAAGCCCGCCCTTCTTGTTACCGGGCGTGGTGTTGGCGCTGCGATCGGCGCCGCCGCGGGCCAGATAGGAATCGTACCAGGCCATCTCGCGCACCAGCGCGCGGCCGACGTCCTCGTTGATGGCGCGTCGGGTGAGCAGCTGGATCGCATCGCGCACTTCGGTGACTTCGGAGAACATCACGGTGGCGCCGGCGCGCACCAGCAGGTCCGCGGCGAAGCCGACGGCCGGGTTCGCGGTGACGCCGGAGAAGGCGTCGCTACCGCCGCATTGCAGGCCGATGACGAGATCGGCGGCCGGGCAGGTCTCGCGGGTGCGCTTGTTGAGGATTTTCAGGCGGGCTTCGGCCTGGGTCATGATCGCGTCGACGATCGCGCCAAAACCGTCGAAGGCTTCGTCCTGCATGCGCACGATGGCGTTGCTGACGCCTTCCGGCACCAGGCGCTCGGGCGCGAGCTTTTCGCAGCCGAGGCTGATGACCAGGATCTCGCCACCGAAGTTCGGGTTCTGCGCGATGTTTTGCAGCGTGCGGATCGGAATCACGGCGTCGGGCGCGTTGATGGCGACGCCGCAGCCATAGGCATGCGTCAGCGGCACGACGTCATCGACGTTCGGGTACTTCGGCAGCAGTTCGGCGCGGATGCGCTTGACCGCATATTCCATCGTGCCCTTGACGCATTGCACGGAGGAGGAGATGCCGAGGATGTTCTTGGTGCCGACCGAACCGTCCGAGTTGGGAAAGCCCTCGAAGGTAAAACCTTCCAGCGGCGGCAGCGGCGCGGGAACGGCGGTCGAGATTTCGAGCTTGTCGAGGGCAGGGGCCTCCGGCATGCGGATGCGCGCCTCGTCCACCCATTCGCCGGCCAGGATCGGCGAGAGCGCGTGGCCGATCACCTCGCCGTAGCGGATGATCGGCTGATCCTGTGCAATGTCGACCAGGGCCGTCTTGTGTCCTTGCGGCACGAAGGCGCGCAGCGTCAGCCCGCAGGCAAAGCGGGAGCCGGCGGGAAGCCCGAAATCATTGACCACGATCGCGACATTGTCGCGCTCGTTGAGCTTGATGTAGCGCGGCTGTTCTTTCGCTGCGACGTCCTGGTCCATTTGATATTCCCCGTGGTTAGCCGGGATACGTATAGGCGGTCTTCACCGTCGTGTAGAACTCGCGGGCATAGGAGCCCTGCTCGCGGGCACCGTAGCTCGAACCCTTCCGGCCGCCGAACGGCACGTGATAGTCGACGCCGGCGGTCGGCAGATTGACCATCACCATGCCGGACTCGCTGTTGCGCTTGTAATGCGAGGCGTATTTCAGGCTGGAGGTGCAGATGCCGGAAGCGAGGCCGAACTCGGTGTCGTTGGAGATCGCCAGCGCCTCCTCGTAGTTCTTGGCGCGAATGACGGTAGCCACCGGCCCGAAGATCTCTTCGCGCGCGATGCGCATGTTGTTGTTGGCTTCGGTGAACAGCGCCGGCTGCAGGTAGTGGCCGGGCGTCTCGCGCTTGAGCAACTCGCCGCCCCAAGCGAGCTTGGCGCCCTCGTCCTGGCCGATCTTGATGTAGCGCAGGTCCTGGTCGAGCTGGCTCTGGTCGACCACGGGGCCGATATGCACGCCGGCCTTGAGCGCGTCGTCCACCGACAGGCCCTTCAGGCGCTCGGCCATTGCGGCGACGAAGCGGTCATGGATGCCTTCGGTGACGATCAGGCGGGACGAAGCAGTGCAGCGCTGGCCGGTCGAGAAATAGGCGCCGTTGACGGCGACCTCGACGGCGGTCTTGAGGTCGGCGTCGTCGAGCACGACCAGCGGGTTCTTGCCGCCCATCTCGAGCTGGAACTTCTTCATCGGGTTCGACAGCACGCAGGCCTGCGCGATCTTGCGCCCCGTTTGCACCGAACCGGTGAAGGAGATCGCCGCGACATCCGGGTGCTCGAGCAGGGTCTGCCCGACCACCGAGCCGGAGCCGATCACGAGGTTGAACACGCCGGCAGGAATGCCGGAACGGGTGATGATCTCGGACAGCGCATGCGCCGAGCCCGGCACCAGCTCGGCCGGCTTGAACACGACAGTGTTGCCGTAGCAGAGCGCCGGCGCGATCTTCCAGGCGGGGATCGCGATCGGGAAATTCCAGGGCGTGATCATGCCGACGACTCCGACCGGCTCACGAGTGAGCTCGACGTCGATGCCGGGACGCACTGAGGCACCTTTCTCGCCGATCAGGCGCAGCGCTTCGCCGGCGAAGAACGCAAAAATCTGGCCGGCGCGCGCGACCTCGCCGATGCCCTCAGGCAGGGTCTTGCCTTCCTCGCGGGCGAGCAGGCGGCCGAGTTCTTCTTTGCGGGCGATGATCTCGAGAGAGATCTTGTTCAGCGCGTCATAGCGCACCTGCGGCGTCGACTGCGCCCAGGCGGGGAAGGCGGCCTTGGCGGCGGCGACGGCCTTCTCGGTCTGCGCCTTGTCGGCCTTGGCGTATTCGCCGACGACGTCGTTGGTGTTGGAGGGGTTGATGTTCCTCGTGACGGCGGAGCCATCGACCCATTCGCCGCCGATGAAGTTCTTCAGGATCGCAGTCATGTTGTCCTCCTTGTTTGAGAAGCATGATCCTTATCGGAAAACCGGTGTCCACTTTTCCGGGATCATGCCTGAATTCTTAACGCACGAGGCAGGGACGCTTGTCGTCGAAGGTCCAGCCGGGGATCAGGTCCTGCATGGCAATAGCGTCATCGCGGGCGCCGAGTCCATGCTGCTTGTAGAGGTCATGCGCTGCGTCGATGGCGGCCCTGTCGATTTCGATACCCAAGCCGGGCCTGTCAGGCACGGCGATCTTGCCGCCCTTGATCTGGAGCGGCTCCTTGGTCAGCGCCTGGCCGTCCTGCCAGATCCAGTGGGTGTCGATCGCGGTGACCTTGCCGGGGGCGGCGGCGCCGACATGGGTGAACATGGCGAGCGAGATGTCGAAATGGTTGTTGGAGTGCGAGCCCCAGGTCAGGCCGTTGTCGCGGCAGGTCTGGGCCACGCGCACCGAGCCTTGCATGGTCCAGAAATGGGGATCGGCCAGCGGAATGTCCACCGCGCCCAGCCGCAACGCATGAGAGAGCTGCCGCCAGTCGGTTGCGATCATGTTGGTCGCGGTCGGCAGGCCAGTTGCACGGCGGAACTCGGCCATGATCTCACGGCCGGAGAAGCCGCCTTCGGCGCCGCAGGGGTCTTCGGCATAGGCGAGGATGCCGTGCATGTCCTTGCAGAGGCTGACAGCCTCGTCGAGCGACCATGCGCCGTTCGGATCGAGCGTCACGCGCGCGTTCGGAAAGCGCCTGGCGATCGCGGTGACGGCTTCGATCTCCTGCTCGCCGCGCAGCACGCCGCCCTTCAGCTTGAAATCGGCGAAGCCGTAATGGTCGTGGGTGGCTTCCGCGAGCCGCACCACGGTTTCCGGCGTCATCGCCTGCTGATGGCGGAGGTTGAACCATTCGGCCTTGCCCGTCTCGCCCTTGACGTAGGCGAGTTTGCTCTTGCCGATGTCGCCGACGAAGAAGAGATAGCCGAGCGTCTCGACGCTGTTGCGCTGCTGGCCCTCGCCGAGCAGGGCTGCGACCGGCAGGTCGAGATGCTGCCCGAGCAAATCGAGCAGCGCGGACTCCACGGCCGTGACGGCGTGGATCATGACGCGGAGATCAAAGGTCTGCTTGCCGCGGCCGCCGGAATCGCGATCGGCGAAGGCGGTCCGGATATCGGCGAGGATGTTGTTCATCGCGCCGACGGTCTTGCCGATCACGAGATCACGGGCGTCCTGCAGCGTCTGCCAGATCTTCTGCCCGCCCGGAACCTCGCCGACGCCGGTGTGACCGGCATTGTCGGTGAGGATGACGATGTTGCGGGTGAAGAACGGCGCGTGCGCGCCGCTCAGATTGAGGAGCATGCTGTCACGGCCCGCGACCGGGATCACTTGCATCGCCGTGACGACCGGTGCACCCGAGATTTCAGTCTGGGCCATCGCACGCTCCTCCCTGTTGTGTTCTATCGTTATTCTGCCGCCTGTTGTGACGATCGGATGGCGGGCAGGTTCTTCACCAGCGCGGCCACTTCTGCGATCTCCTGCTCGGAGAGGTCGGTGAGCGGCGGGCGGACCGGACCGGAATCGCGGCCGATCACCTTCATGCCGGCCTTGATGATCGAGACCGCATAGCCCTTCTTGCGGTTGCGGATCGCGATCAGCGGCAGGATGAAGTCCTTCAGGCCGGCGTGGATCGTCGCATGGTCGCGCTTGCGCACGGCGGCGTAGAAGTTGGTGGCGAATTCCGGAACGAAGTTGAACACGGCGGAGGAGTAGGTCGTCACGCCCATGTCGAGATAGGGCAGCGCGAACGTCTCCGCGGTCGGCAGGCCCCCGATATAGGTGAGGCGATCGCCGAGCTTGGTGTAGACGCGGGTCATCAGCTCGATGTCGCCGATGCCGTCCTTGTAGCCGACGAGGTTCGGGCAGCGCTCGGCAAGGCGAGCGAGCGTATCGGGCTGAAGGATCGCGTTGTCGCGGTTGTAGACGATGACGCCGATCTTCACGGAGGCGCAGATCGCTTCGACATGGGCAGCGAGGCCGTCCTGCTCGGCATGGGTGAGATAGGGCGGCAGCAGTAGCAGGCCGTCGGCGCCGGCCTTCTCGGCGCCGATCGCGATCTCGCGCGCGGTGGCGGTGCCGTAGCCGGTGCCGGCGAGCACGGGCACGCGGCCCTTGGTCTCGTCCACGGCGATCTTGACGATATGCGGAACCTCTGCCGCCGTCAGCGAGAAGAACTCGCCGGTGCCGCCGGCGGCGAACAGGCCGGCAACGTCATAGCCGCACAGCCAGTCCATGTTGGCGCGGTAGGTCGTCTCGTCGAAGGAGTAATCCGCCTTGAACGGTGTGACGGGGAAGGACAGGAGGCCGGATCCGATCTTCTGGGCCATTTCCTGCGGGGTCATCTTGCTCATGGGCGCTGCTCCCTTGTCTCGTGTTGTGGAGGACGCAAGCCTGCGCGTCCATGCGCCGTGGTTTAGGAGACCGTTCGATGCGCGTCCAAGCCAAAGCCTATATCGACCAATGCGAAATCAGCATCAATCTTCCCTCACCTCCGCCGAGGACAATTCGCTCGCGATTTTGACGAGCGACGAGAGCAGCGGATTCTCGTCGTCGCGCCGCCAGACCATGAACAGCTCGACGGGAACGCGCGTGCGCAGCTTGAGCGGCCGCAGGCGGACGTCCGCGATCTTCAGGCTCGCCGCCGCCGCCGGCACGATCGCAAGGCCGAGGCCGGCGCGCACCATGGCGAGGATCGAGTGGATCTGGCTCAGGTGCTGCACGTAGCGCGGCAAAATGTCGGCGCGGGTGAACATCGCCACCAGCACGTCGTGAAAATAGCGGCTCTCATAGGGCGAATACATCACGAAGGGCTGGTTGTCGAAATCCTTGATGGTGATGCTCTCGGCATTCGCCAGCGGATGCTTTTTCGGGATCGCGGCGAGCAGGGGCTCAGCGACGACGCGTCGGCTGGCGATCTCGGGACGCGCGATCGGAGGCCTGAGCAGGCCGGCATCGATCTGGCCCGAGGACAGCGCCTCGAACTGGTCGCCGGACACCATCTCCTTCAGTGAGAAGTCCACCTCGGGCAGCTTGGCGCGGCAGGCCGCGACGAGCTCGGGCAGGAAGCCATAGGCGGCGGCCGCGGTGAAGCCGATCTTCAGCGAGCCGGTCTTGCCGAGCGCGATGCGACGGGCGACTTGCGAGGCGCTTTCCGCAAGCTTCAGGATGCGCCGCGCTTCCGGCAGGAAGCTGCGCCCGGCAGGCGTCAGCCGCACCGAGCGGCTGGTGCGCTCCAGCAGCGGCGCGTCGATGATGTGCTCGAGCACCTGGATCTGCCGGGACAGCGGCGGCTGGGTCATGTTCAGCCGCGCCGCGGCGCGGCCGAAATGCAATTCTTCCGCCACCGTGACGAAACAGCGGAGCTGGTTAAGGTCAAACATCGATACATGCCTTAGATGGATAAGGCGTTTCCCCGGCACTTCTAGCATCGATTACTCCCAAAACAAAGACGGCGGCTGTGAAGCCGCCGTTAAGTTGCCTGGTCAAGCTCCCATGGGAGCCCTCAGGAGGAACGTTTGAGCACCACGCGCTCAATCTTGCCCACGATCACGAGATAGGCGAAGGCGGCCACCAGCGCATTGGCGCCGACGAATATCAGCGCGCCGTTGAACGAGCCGGTCGCGGCCAGGATGTAGCCGATCACGATCGGGGTGCTGATCGAGGAGAGATTGCCGAAGGTGTTGAACAGGCCGCCCGAGACGCCGCCGGCTTCCTTGGGCGAGGTATCGGAGACGACAGCCCAGCCGAGCGCGCCGATGCCCTTGCCGAAGAAGGCGAGCGCCATGAAGCCGACCACCAGCGCCTGCCCGTCGACGTAGTTGCAGGCGATGATCGACATCGACAGCAGCATGCCGCCGACGATCGGGATCTTGCGCGCCATGGTCAGCGAGCCCGTCTTGCGCAGGATGGCGTCGGAGATGACGCCGCCGAGCACGCCGCCGATGAAGCCGCACAGCGCCGGCAGCGTCGCGACGAAGCCGGCCTGCAGGATCGACAGGCCGCGCTCCTTGACGAGATAGACCGGGAACCAGGTCAGGAAGAAATAAGTCAGCGTGTTGATGCAGTACTGGCCGAGATAAACGCCGAGCATCATGCGGTTGGAGAGCAGCTGGCGGATGTGATCCCAGCCGGGGCCGGAAGCCGCCGCGCGCTCATGCTTCAGATCGTCTTTGGGCGCGTCGAGGTCAACCAATGCGCCGCCTTCCTTGATGTAGTCGAACTCGGCCTCGTTGATGCCGGGATGCTCCTTCGGACCGTAGATGGTCTTGATCCAGACCAGACCCATCACGACGCCGAGCGCGCCCATCACGAAGAACACGTAGCGCCATCCGTAGTCATGCGCGATCCAGCCCATCAGCGGCGCGAAGATCACGGTCGCGAAATACTGCCCGGAATTGAAGAAGGCCGACGCGGTCCCGCGCTCGTTGCTCGGAAACCAGGCCGCGACGATGCGGGCATTGGCGGGGAATGAGGGCGCTTCGGCGATGCCGACCAGGAAGCGCAGACCGAACAGCACGGTGATTGCGGTGCCGGCGCTCAAGAAGCCGACCCAGCCCTGCAGGGTCGTGAACAGCGACCAGACGATGATGCTGAAGGCATAGACGAGGCGCGAGCCATAGCGGTCGAGCAGCCAGCCGCCCGGCACCTGCGCGAGCACATAGGACCAGCCGAAGGCCGAGAAGATGTAGCCCATGGCGACGGGATCGAGATGCAACTCCTTGGAGAGCGCGGGACCCGCGATCGACAGCGTGGCGCGATCGGCATAATTGACGGTCGTGACCAGGAACAACATGGTCACGATGAACAGCCTGACGCGAGACCTCCTCACGTCCGCTGTGGACATCACTGCGCTCATTACGCGCCTCCTTAGAACTCGAAACGTTTCCTCACGACGACTCCTAGAGGCGCGCGCGGCAAAGTGTCCAAGCTCAAGGCAGCATCGATCGATGCCGTTTTTGGATTGATGGAACGGCAGGTGAGCGGGAACGATGTGTGGTGATGGCGAACCCGATTGCGCCACGCGTGCCGTTGTCATTCCCCGCGAAGGCGGGGAATCCTGGACGCAGCGACGTCTCGATTCAATCACGTCTGTCACGGAGTACTCGATCGCCCGCCCCAGTGCGCAAGGGCGCACAAGGCGGGCGATGGCAGTGTGCGTGTAGAGGTTGCGTGAACTATTGCTGCGCGCCCGGCAGCAGCGGTGCGAGCAGCCCGCGTGTCACGCCCGGCGGCGCGGCATCCAGACCAAGCACTGCGGCCGCGGCCGGCAGTGCGGCATCCGCCATCGCGGCGTGGCCTTCGGCGCTTGGGTGCACGGCGCCGCCATAGATGGCGGAGAGCACGCCCCAGGTCGCGTCGTGGATGTCGGTCGGCTGGCTCGCCGCCGGCAAGCCTTGCGGATAGGTCATCGCGGCGAAGTAACTGTCATTGGCGTCGCGGATCCAGCGCGCGCGCGGCAAATAGGCGCGGAATTCGGAGGCGCCGCGGCCGCACAGCATCGGCTGGCTCGCCGCGCTCACGATATCAGGATTGAAGCTCTGGCCGTTCTCGGCAAAGCAGGTGCGGTCGAATTCGGGATCGTTGCCCGAATGCGCGCAGAAGCCGTGATCGGCGAAAGCCGCCTGATGCGAATCCACGAAGGTCATGCGGTCGGCCTCGGGATCGCGGCACAGCGCGCCCCGGGTGCAGGTGGCGAGCCCCTTTAGCGCCGGCAAGAATTCGGTGTCGACGAAAGTCGAGACGCGGGCGAGGCGCTGCGGATCGGCGTTGAAGGCGGGATGGATGTCGAACCCGGCGCGGCCGCCGCGGCAGGGCACGCCGCCGTCTGCGAGCGCTGGGTTGGCGTAGGAGACGTAGACCACGTGCGAGAGGTCGCCGCCGACCAGCGGCTTCAGCGCCTCGCGCAGCTTGACGAAATTCTGCGGCAGCTCGCGCGCCAGCGCATCGCGGGAATCATCGACGCTCGCCATCACGCCGGAGCGGCGGAATAGCGCGCGCTCAGTTGCGGTCTCGACGATCACGTCGGCGACGAGGCCGGAGAAATAGACGTCGTTGGCGCCGACCGAGAGCAGCACGAGGTCGAGCGTGCGCTCGGGCTGGCGCTTCTTTGCGGCGGTCAGCGCCTCGCGCAGCTCGGCGACTTGCGCGTTCACGCTGGTGTTGCAGACGCCGGTCTTGCCGGGCGGGCATTCGCGGGCGCGCTGCGAGCCGAGCAGCCCGTCGCCGATGCTGGCGCCGGTGCAGGCGAGCGGCAGAAAGGTCACCGCGACGTGGGTGTAGCGTACCGCGAGCGCCAGCGCGGTGCGGGCCTGGTAGCTGTAGAGTGAGCGATGGCAGGGCGAGTTGAACCAGAGCGCGCTGTAACGCTGCCAATTGGCGAGCGTATCCGGCGCCTCGCAGGCGCGGCCGCCTTTATATCCGGCCCGGCTCGGCCGGTAATACTGCGCGCCGGCGGTGCCGAGATAAGAGCGGAAGCAAAAACCTTCGTCCGACAGCGCCAGCGGCCGGTCCGGATTGCCTTCGCCCGAGGCGATGCTATCCCCGAGTCCAGCGACGAAGATGTCGCGGACCTGGATCTCGGTCTGGACGCGTTGGGTCGGATCGGAGCCGGAGGAGACGTCGACGGTCGCGACTGTCTGCTTGCCGTAGCGGACCCGCAGATTGACCGGCTCGGCGCAGTCGAAGGTGGATTGTTGCGGCCCTTCGCCGTCGTCGAACGACCAGGCGCAGGTGGCGCCGACCGGCACTGCACCGGTGAGGCGCACGGTGACGGGGTGGTCAACCGGGGTGATATAGTCTTCCTTTGTATTGTCGCGGGTGCAGGGCTGGTTGACCCGGCCCTGGAGGTCGATGCAGAGCCGGTTGACCATGTTGCGGGCCCAGCCGCGGCCCTCGCTCTGGAGTTCGAGCGACTGCTCGGCGGCGAGGATGCTGCGGTTACGCGCATTCTCGACATGGAGCTGGAAGTCGCGCTCCTCGCGGAACAACCGGAAGCGGTTGCGCACCTCCCAACTGATCTGCATGGCGCCCGCGTCCTGCGCGGCCACCCGCTCCAGCGGCAAGGCGGTGAGGAGCCCGGCGAGCAGCAGGGCGCCGGCGAGGAAACGGCGAAGGGATACAGGGATCATGGCCCGCGTCTTCAACGGCAAAGTTGAGGCGGAAATAAGAGAGGAACAGCTCCCCCGCCTGCAACATTGGTCTGACGGCTTTGCTGGCCGCCGTCTAGCGTTTGCTGGCCTGCCGAAGCGACCGCTCGCGCTCCATCGCTGCCACCTGCTGTGGCAGGTTGGACTGCGCGCAGGCCTCCGCCAGCCGTCGGCGCTCCTGCCAGGGCTCCACCACATTCATCCAGAGCTCGCGTGCGCCCATGATGGAGATGGCAAGACCGAACGGAATGACGAAATAGAGGATGCGGAAGACGAGGAGCGTGGCCAAAAGCTGCTCGCGGCCGAATTCGGGCAGCGCCACCAGCATGGCGGCGTCGAACACGCCGAGCGAGCCGGGAGCATGGCTGGCGAAGCCGAGCAGTGTCGCCAGGATGAACACCACCGAGAGCGACAGGAAGTCGATCTGCGGATTGGCCGGCACCAGAAGGTACATCGCCAGCGCGCAGAAACCGAGATCGACGACGCCGATCAGGATCTGCACCAGCGTCAGCGGCGCCGACGGCAGCACCACCTTCCAGCCCTTCTGGCCGAGCTCGCGGCGCTTCTCGCCCATGCAGAGCCAGACCAGATAGGCGCCGATCGAGGCGAGGCCGCCGATTGCGATCAGCCGATTGATCGACGACGGCAGCTGATCCATGTAGGAGGCGGCAGCCGGGTGGATGGCCATGCCGATCGATAGCACGAAGATGTTACCGAGCCAGAAGGTCAGGCCGGACAGGAAGCAGATTTTCGCGACGTCGATCGCATTCAGCCCGTAATCCGAATAGATCCGGAAGCGGATCGCCCCGCCGGTAAAAACCGTGGCGCCGATATTGTGACCGATCGAATAGGACGTGAAGCTGGAGAGCGCTGCGATGCGATAGGGCACGTGCTTCTTGCCGATCGTTCGCAGTGCAAAAAAGTCGTAGAAGGTCAGCGTACAGAACGCGAAGCACACGCAGATCGCCGCCAGTCCGATATTGCCGCGGGGAATCTCGGTCAGCGCGGTCAGGATGACCCCGGTATCGATGCCCTTGAGGGTCCGCACCAGCGTGGTGATGGCGAAAGCGATGATGAAGACGCTCGCCGCAATGCCGAGGCGTCGCCAGCCGATCCATCTCGTGAAGTCGCGTTTCAGCGCGGGCAGCAATCCGTGCATTCATCCTCCCGGCAGGGGCAAGACCGACCAGGCCAGACATTGGCCGGTCGGGTACGATCCAAGGCCAAAGGTCGGCGTTGATCGCTAGGCATGATGTAGCTCATTTAGGCATGATGTAGCTCATTTAAGGCAAAAACAGTGACTTGTGCAGCCCTTGACAACGATAGGTTCTGCGCTGGACACGCTACTTTTGTCATACGCGGTTCACATCGGAGGCGCGTTAAGCATATGAGTCGTGGGCCCGATCGCGTCCCTATCTGACATGGTTTCGGATCCTGCACGGCCGGCATTGTTCCAGCGCGAGGGATGCGGGCTTTTTTGGAACGTCAATGCCGTGCGCCGGTTAGCGTCCCATCAGCAATTGAACATGGCGGAACAGGCGGCTTTCGCGCAAGCCGATGCCTCCGTGTTCCAAAAAACCGAGAGGATCGGACCGATGGGACTGTTCACAAAAGACATCAAGACCATGAACGACCTGTTCGTGCACCAGCTCCAGGACATCTATTACGCCGAGCAGCAGCTCACCAAGGCGCTGCCGAAAATGGCAGATAAGGCGACGGATCCGCAGCTGAAGCAGGGCTTTTTGACGCACCTCGAAGAAACCAAGCAGCACGTCAAGCGCCTCGAGGAAGTGTTCAAGATGCACGGTGCGGAGGTAAAGGCGGTCGACTGCCCCGCGATCGACGGCATCATCGAGGAAGCCGACGAGACTGCAGGCGAAGTCGCCGACAAGGCGGTGCTCGACGCCGCGCTGATCAACGCGGCACAGGCCGCGGAGCATTACGAGATCGTCCGCTACGGCAGCCTGATCGCCTGGGCCAAGCAACTCGGCCGCACGGACTGCGCCAGCGTACTCGCCAAGACGTTGGAAGAGGAGAAGGCGACCGACAAGAAGCTGACCACGCTCGCCGAGAGCAAGGTGAACTTGCGCGCGGCGAGCTAGGACCAGGCGTAGCCAAGGATAGAGCGTCGCGCGGTCATCCGCGCGACGCTCGCACGTTACGCATCCATAATTCGATCGTTGTCGAAACATGACGGCGGGCTGGAAGCATATGTTTCGCATGGGGCTGCAACCGAGGTGGCAGCATGCGAGTAAGCACCATCAGATACGAAGCCTTCGGGGCCGGCGCGTCGCATGCCGGCTCGCATCTTGCGACTTCCCTCACCCTTGCCGCGATGAGCCTTGGTTATGGCGTGGTGCAGCTCGACGTCACCATCGTCAACACCGCGCTCGATGCGATGGGCAAGACGCTCGGCGGCGGCGTCGCCGAGTTGCAATGGGTGGTCAGCGCCTACACCATCGCGTTTGCTGCCTTCATCCTGACCGCCGGCGCGCTCGGTGACCGGATCGGCGCCAAGCGCGTCTTCATGGCGGGCTTCGCTATCTTCACCGCAGCCTCGCTCGCCTGCGCGCTGTCGCCCAATGCGACCGTGCTGATCGCAGCGCGGCTGGTCCAGGGGCTGGCGGCAGCGATCCTGGTGCCGAATTCTCTGGCGCTGCTCAGCCATGCCTATCCGGACGACCGGCAGCGCGGCCGCGCCGTTGCGATCTGGGCCGCCGGCGCGAGCCTCGCGCTCACGGCCGGTCCCTTCGTCGGCGGCGCGCTGATCACACTGGTCGGCTGGCGCGCGATCTTCCTGGTCAATCTGCCGATCGGGCTGACCGGCCTGTGGCTGAGCTGGCGCTATGCCGCCGAAACCACGCGGTCGCGCTCGCGCGAGATCGATCTGCCCGGCCAGCTTGCCGCGATCGGTGCGCTGGGGGCACTCGCCGGCGCGATCATCGAAGGCGGCGCGCTTGGTTGGGGGCATCCAGCCGTGATCGCAGCCTTTGTCGCAGCCGCAATTCTCGCCGTGCTCTTCGTCTGGCGCGAGAGCCGCGCAGCGCAGCCGATGCTGCCGCTGTCGCTGTTCGGCCATCGGCTGTTCGCGCTGACCGCGCTCGTCGGCCTGCTCGTCAACATTGCGATCTACGGCCTGATCTTCGTGCTTAGCCTGTATTTCCAGAGGATCAACGGGCTGTCGGCATGGTGGACCGGTCTCGCCTTCGTGCCGATGATGGGGGCGGTGCTGCCGGTCAATCTGCTGGCGCCGCGCCTCGCCGAGCGTATCGGCTCATGCCCGACCATCGTCGTCGGCGCCTGCGTCTCGGCGCTTGGTTGCCTCGGCCTGCTCCGGATCGAAGCCGGCACGAGCTATTGGGCGATCTTTGCGCAGATGATCGCGATCAGCGGCGGACTTGGGCTGCTGGTGCCGCCGCTGACCTCGACCTTGCTGGGCAGCGTCGAGAAGGCGCGCTCCGGCATCGCCGCGGGAGTCCTGAACGCGACGCGGCAGACCGGCAGCGTCCTCGGCGTCGCCCTGTTCGGCTCGCTGGTGGCCTCGGAGGGGGCGTTCATGACGGGCCTGCATCTGTCGCTGGTCGTGTCCGCGGCCGTGCTGCTGCTCGCCGCCGCCGTGATCGGCTTCGGCGCGCCTCCGCGCGGATGATCAATCCGAGTAAACGAACACATCTTCCGTTCACCATTTCCGAAACAGGCACGTAGCCGGTTACCGACTGTCCATCTCTGTCGGTTCAAGTGCGGGTCGATAGGGGCCCGCAATGTATCAAGTTCTCTACTGTCTCACCGAGGAGCACGACTGGCGGCTGGTCGCGCTTGGCGGCGCGGTGTGCCTGCTCGCAAGCGCGGCGGCGATCAGTCTGTTTCACAGGGCGCGCGCGACGCACGGCCCCGGGCGTCTGGTCTGGATCGCCCTGGATGCCGCCGTCAGCGGATGCGGCATCTGGGCGACGCATTTCATCGCGATGCTCGCCTACGGGCCGGGCGGCGCCGGCGCCTACAACATCCCGGTGACGATCCTTTCGCTGATCTTCGCGATCTCCGTGACGTTCGTGGGGCTGAGCATCGCGGTATCGTCCTCGCGCGCCCCGTGGATCGTGCTCGGCGGTGCCATCGTCGGCGCCGGGGTCGCGACGATGCATTACACCGGCATGGCGGCGCTGGAGATGCCGGCACGCGTCGACTGGATCGGAAGCACGGTTACCGTCTCGGTGCTGTTCGGAGTTGCCTTTGCAGCTCTCGCGCTGTTCGTCGCCGCGCGGCGCGACGACCTCTTCCATGCGCTGAGCGCGACCACCCTGCTGACGGTCGCCATCGTCGCGCATCATTTCACCGCAATGGGCGCGGCTGTGCTGACGCCGGATCCGACGCTCGCGATCAGCGGGTTATCGATCCCGCCGGCCTCGTTGTCCTTCCTCACCGCGGGCGCCGCGGTCGCGATCATCGCGATTGCGCTCGTAGCCGCGTTGCTCGACCGCCGCGCCAAGGGCGAACTGGGCCGGCAGCAAATCGTGCTGGACACGGCGCTCGAGAACATGTCGCAGGGACTGTGCATGTTCGACGCGGACGGCAAGATCATCCTGTTCAACGAGCGCTATGCCGCCATGCTCGGCCGCACCGACATCCTGCTCACGGGCCGCCTGCTGGTCGACGTGCTGCGGGAGGAGCAGGCCAAGGGTCAGTGGCAGGGCGATGCGGGCGAGTTCTTCGCGCGCCTTGTCGCCGATGCGCGCGAGAGCCGCACCACGACCGACGTCGCGACCAGGTTCGGCCGGTCCATCCGGGTCGTCAACCAGCCGATGCAGGGCGGCGGCTGGGTCGCGACCTTCGAGGACATCACCGAATGGCTGGAGGCCCAGGCCAAGATATCGCACATGGCCCGTCATGACGCGCTGACCAGTCTGCCGAACCGCGTGCTGTTCCACGACCAGCTCGTGCAGGGACTGCGCCGGACCCGATCGGGCGACCAGCTTGCGGTGCTTTGTCTCGATCTCGATCACTTCAAGGACATCAACGACTCGCTCGGCCATCCCATCGGCGATGCGTTGCTCAAGGAGGTCGGCCGCAGGCTGAAGGCCACCGTCGGCGAGAGCGACACCGTCGCGCGACTCGGTGGCGACGAGTTCGCCGTGGTCCAGATCGGACGTTCCGAGGAAACTGCGGCACGATCCCTTGCCGGCCGCCTCGTCGAGGTGATTTCGGCGCCTTACGAGATCGACGATCATCAGATCGTCATCGGCGTCTCGATCGGCATCTCGCTGTCGCCGCAGGACGGCAGCAATCCGGACGAGCTGTTGAAGAATGCCGACCTCGCATTGTATCGCGCCAAGGCGGACGGCCGCGGCACATATCGGTTCTTCGAGACCGGCATGGATGCGCGCGCGCAGGCGCGGCGCCTGCTGGAGATGGACCTGCGCGCCGCGGTGCAACGCGACGAGTTCGAGGCGTATTATCAGCCGATCCGCGACGTCGCCAGCGGTCGCGTCGTCGCCTTCGAGGCGCTGCTGCGCTGGAACCATCCGCAGCGCGGCCTGATCGCGCCCCTCAACTTCATTCCGCTGGCCGAGGAGACCGGACTGATCATCCAGCTCGGCGAGTTCGTGCTGCGCTCCGCCTGCGCCGACGCGGCCACCTGGCCCGACGATGTCGACGTTGCCGTCAACCTGTCACCGGTGCAGTTCAAGAATCCGAACCTGATCGCGTCCGTCACCGCGGCGCTGGCCGCTTCGGGACTCGATGCGCGCCGGCTCGAGCTTGAGATCACCGAATCCGTACTGCTCCAGAACAGCGAGGCGACGCTGACCACGCTGCATGAGCTCCGCGCCATGGGCGTGCGCATCTCGCTCGACGATTTCGGCACCGGCTATTCGTCGCTGAGCTATCTGCGCAGCTTCCCCTTCGACAAGATCAAGATCGACCGCTCCTTCGTGTCGGAACTCGCGACCCGCGAGGATTCCATGGCGATCATCCGCGCCGTGACCGGGCTGGGGCGGAGCCTCGGCATCGTCACCACCGCGGAAGGCGTCGAGAACGACGCCCAGCTCGAGCTGCTCCGGCGCGAAGGCTGCACCCAGGCGCAGGGCTATCTATTCAGCAAGCCGCGGCCCGCCTGCGATGTCGCGATCATGCTGAACCGGCCGCAGATGCGCGCGTCGGCGTGATAGTCTGTTGTTTGAGCATGATCTCGTCGGAAAGCCGCTGCGCACTTTTCCGGATCATGCTCTAGCCGCGGTGGAGCGCGAAATGCGCGCCGCAGAACGCCATCACGGCACCGAGGCCCAGCGCAGCAAGCCCGGCCAGCACGCCCGAGACCGTCGGGATCGCGCTCGGCGCCGAGGCCACCTGGCCCGCACCCGCCAGCAGCAGCACGCCGACCGCGATCAGGAATTGCCGCATCCGTTGCGGGATCTGGCCGGAGACGGCGCTCTGCATCAATGTCGCCGTGAAATAGCCGCCGGAGAAGCCGACGGAGGCGATCAGCCACCAGGCGATCGCCGCGCCCGCCGGTATGAACTCATGCGTGTCGGAGTGCCAGAGGCCGCCGAGGTCGAGCCCGTAGCGCGCGCCCAGCATGTGCACGGCGAGCGCCAGCAGCACGCCGGAGATCACGGCGGCGCCGAGAATCAGGCGGCGCGGAAAAAAAATCGTCTCAGCCATGTCTCGCTTGTAGGATGGGGCAGGGCGATCGCGCAAGCGGATCGCAGGCGGGACCACGCGGATTGGATTGATGTGAACATGCAGGATTCGGGAGCCGAAGCGGCTGCGGGCGCGAGCTATGCCTACAAGGCGTCGCTGATCGGTTCGGCGCATCGCTTCGAGCTGACGGACGAGCGGCTGTCCTGGCACATCGGCGGCCGTTCGGGCCTGTGGCGTTACGACGAGATCAGTGCAATCCGGCTGTCGTTCCGCCCCGTGTCGATGCAGCAGCACCGCTTTCGCGCCGATGTCAGCCACACCGGCGGCGGCCGCATCGCGATCCTGTCGACGAGCTGGCAGACCGCGGCCCTGATGGCGCCGCAGGACCACGGTTTCCGCGCGTTCGTCGTCGAGTTGCACGCGCGAATGGCGAAGGCCGGCAGCCGCGCCGAATTGACCGCAGGTCTCGGCCGCAGGACCTTTGCCGCGGTGCTGGCGTTTCTGGCGGTGCTAACGGTCGCGATGACGGGGCTCCTGATCCGCGCACTCATGATCGGCGAATTCGCCGGCGCGCTGTTCATCATCGGCTTTGCCGCACTGTTCGCCTGGCAGGTCGGCGGCTTCGTGCGGTGCAACAAGCCGCAGAGCTACAGCTTCGATCATGTGCCCAAGGCCTTGCTGCCCTAGACAAGGCCTTGCTGCCCTGAATGGCTTTGCTGCCCTAGGTGCAATCGGCCGCAATCAAACGTGACTTCGCGCGCCTGCGCGGGTGTCGCATCGTGCGGGCCATGTCAGCCATGGATCGCAGCACGCGTAGGCCTTCGGCGGATGAGATCTCCGAGATCAACCGCGCGCATCTGATCGATACGCCGCTCCGGCCGGCCGACCTCTTGTTCATGTTCGGAACTCGCGAGGATGTCGCGCTACGCGCCGACACCGCCGCGCGGCTGTGGCGCGAGGGCCTGTTCCGCTGGTCGATTGTCAGCGGCGGCGTGACGCCAGGCTCGGAGCAATCCGAGTGCACCATCATCAGGGCGGCGATGGCCGAGGCGGGCATTCCGGCAGACCGTATCCTCGAGGAGCATCGTGCGATGAACACCGGCGAGAACGTGATTTTCTCGCTGCCGATCATCGAGGCCGCGCTGGGGGTGGACAATATCCGGAGCGTGATTTGCCTCGGCAATACGTGGACCGCGCGGCGTTATCCGATGACGCTGCACCGGCATTGGCCGGAGGTCGAGAAGATGTTGCTCACCGTCGACAGCTTTGCGACGCCGCGCGCGCTCTGGCACACCGACACGGAATTTCGCCGCCGCATGCTGCACGAATGGGATAAGATCGAGCCGTACAAGGCGAGAGGCTTCATCGCGGAATGGCCGGAAGCCTGAGCAGGCTCGAGATCCTTGCGCTTTAGCTATTCGGTCGAGTCAAAATCCTCTTCCTTGGTGCCGAGCAGCGACACGATCGTGCGCAGGCCGGAATCGAGCTGCTCGAACGAGGGCGGGGCAAGCGCGAGCCGGACCGCATTCGGTGCATGGCCATGGGCGATCGCGAATGTCGAGGACGGCGTCAGCGCGATGCCGCGCCGGGCTGCTGCGGCGACGAAGGTCTGCGAGCGCCAGTGTGCCGGCAGCGTCAGCCAGAGATGATAGGAACGGGGATCGGCGGCGAGCTGATAGCCGGCCAGCAGCCTTGCCGCGGTCTGCTGGCGGCGCGCGGCGTCGATGCGTTTCAGCCGCGTCAGCTCGGCGACGGTGCCGTCGGCCATTAGGCGGTGCCCCGCCGCCAGCGCATGGCCGGAGGCGATCCAGCCGCCGGTCCGCACTGCGCTCATCACGCTTTCGCGCAAGTGCGGCGGCGCGACCAGGATGCCGAGCGCAAGGCCCGGCGCGACCTTCTTGGACAGACTGTCGAGCACGATGCAGCGGTCGGGCCCGAGTGCCGCAAGCGGCGTGTCGTCGGCCAGGAAGCCGTAGACGGCGTCCTCGATGATGGTGAGGTCGAGCTTTTCGGCGACGCGCATGATATCGGCGCGCCGTGTCGCGTTCATGGTGACGCCGAGTGGATTCTGGATGATGGGCTGGAGATACAGCGCCGACAGATGGGCCTCGCGATGCGCCTTCTGGATGGCGTCTGGACGCGCGCCGAATTCGTCCATCGGAATCGGGACCAGCGTCACGCCGAGCCGCGCGGCGATGCTCTTGACGTAAGGATAGGTCAGCGCCTCGACGCCGCAGCGGCCGCCGGTGGGGACGAGGGCTGCGAGCGCAGCCGCGAGCGATTGCTTGCCGTTGGCGGTGAAGACGATCTGCTCGGCCTGCGGCGCAAAATCCTTGCGCGCGAGATAGGCGGCGGCTGCATTGCGCGCACTCTTGGTGCCGGTACTGGTGGAGACGCGCAATGCGGATTCGAGCGCGTCGACGCGCTCCAGCCCCGCAAGGCTCTTCGCGATCATCGCCCATTGCTGCGGCAGCAGCGGGTAATTGACCTCGAAGTCGATCCGCGCCTCGCGCGGCTCGCTCAACGTCTCGACTTCGCGCCTGACGTCGCCGGAGATGAAGGTGCCGCGTCCGACCTCGCCGACGGCAAGCCCGCGGCGCAAAAGCTCCGTATAAACCCGGCTCGCGGTCGAGACCGCGATGCCACGGTCATAGGCAAAATTGCGCTGCGGCGGCAGCCGGTCGCCGGGTCTTAACGTGCCGTTAGAGATATCGAGAGCAATGGCATCGGCAAGCTTCACGTATTCGAACTTGGACATTATTGCACCGAGAGCAATGTTTCACTTGCTCCGAGTAGTGTACTGGAGCATTTAAGTTCCATCAAGGTCCACGATTGAGCCGAGGAGAGCGAGAGCAATCCGACGGCAGATCAGGTGCAGGCGCTCAAGCGCGTGCGCCAACGGCATCCGCTTCGCCGCGTGGACCATAGGCCGGAGAAGGACAATGACCACGATCTCGCAGACTGCCGGGCGGAGTTTACGCTCATCCTCGACGGGCGGATTCTTCCGCACTCTCGCCGACGGCGCCTATGCGCTGTTCGAGCGCCTGGAGCACCGCTCCGCCGTCAAGACACTGAACGAGCTCGACGACCGCGCGCTACGCGACATCGGGATCACGCGCAGCCAGATCGAGGACGCGGTCTACGGCCAGGTCAAAGCCGAACTGACGCGGTATTTGTAGGACGCTCTCTCGTGTCCCGGACGCGACGCAGCGCGCAAGCGTTGCGGCGCAGAGCCGGGACCCAAAGGCCAACTGCACTCGCTGACGCATGGGCCCCGGCTCTGCAGCGCACCGCTGAAGTAGCGCTGCGCTGCGTCCGGGCACGAGACCGTTGCTCATCGATAGACATAGCTGTTCATCCTCGCGGCTTGTTTCGCCCGAGCTTTGCTTCGTCGCCTTGCCCTCTCAAGAAAGAGGGCGCAGGGAAGACCGGGTGCCGGCTGGCACCCGCGGTCCACTGTGCGAAGTTGTCGTAAGAAAATTGCACAGCGGCATACAGGTGAAGCCAAACAACCGGCCTTCCCTGCGCAGCGGTTTTACGGCTTATGCCGTGCTCTCCTCGGGGAGCGATGCACTATTACCCCCGTCGCCTTGCGGATGGCTGATGTGCGGACCCGGTCGGGCCGCCACATCACCGCAACACTTGGCGCACAGACCCCGGGCGCCAGGACCACACGATTTTGCCGTACGCCGATCACACCGGTCGTGTGCACGAGGCCTTTGCTCACGGTTGCCCGCCCTGCTAAGCCGTTCGCGCCGATGTTATCAGCGTCCGCCGCCGTCCGGCCCGCGTTCGTGACGATCGCGATACGCCCCTTCCTTGGGCCGGAGTGAGGCGAGACATACGCCGTTTCCGAATTTCGGTAAAGTGGAATATTTTAGTGGATGTGCATTGACCGATATCTTGGTGTTTTGCCCGACGGAAACGCAAGCGCGTGAAGCCCGGATGAGCGAAGCGACATCTGGGGTTTTGCGGCGGACCAAGTATTGCGGCTCAGCATAAGTCCGCTGATCAAAATTGTGCGCAAACATGCTGGTGATGTGATCCGTTACGCCGGCAAGTTCGGCCTAACGCCTGTTGCGGCACGAAAGCTATCTGCAGGAAGTTCTGGACCACCAATGACGCCGGGAAATTTGGAGGGCTGTTGCGTTAGGCCGCGAGTTAATCATCCTTCACGCACCAGCTTTGCCACCAGGTGCGGATCAAAGCCCTCGGATTCGAGTGCCGTAACTGAGATATCGTAGGCCTTCGCCGGGCTTTGGCCGGCGGCAATCGCATCGTAAAATCCTTTTGCAAACACCAGCGCCTCATCGTCTTCGATGACGTCGACCATGGCGATCACGAGCGGTGCAAATGCCGTGCTAATCCCTTGCATCGCGCTACACGCATTTATGACCACGCATTTCAAGCTCTCTTGGCCCGCCAGCATATTTCCAAAAGCATCAAACGGAAGATTGTGGACACCGTCTTCTCCCAACAGCTCTAGCCCGTCGGCGTCGGCGTGTCCTGCGAAGTGTATGATGTCGTAGCTGTTCGACAACAGTTCCACGCGCAGACTATCAACCGTAGCTGCCGTCACCGTCTCGATATGAATCCGGTCGCGTACAGTCCCAAGCCTGACCCGCTGGCGGATCGTACTAATCTCCTTATCGAGACGGATTGCCTGATTATTCTGCCCCCGAGGATTAGCAGTAACGACTAGAATCCGAGTCTCTAGAAAATGGGTAAGTTTACCAAGGGCCGGTTGTTCACTCTCGATCGATTGCTGTACGACAGGATCGGCCTTGAGCCATGCTTCCTTGAGTACGTCAAGAACGTGGACGGTGATAGGATGTGCGAGCGTCCCACTCTGACGCTTCTCGCGGCCCAACTCGATCGCTAAGGCGAGTAATCGATCGGCGGTCTCCTTGTGGTCCGCCTCCAGCGCATGAGCCAATCGGAATGAGAGTTGAGTCAGCACCGAATTCATGTCACCGCGGTCGTAGGGCAAGTGCTTTGCGAGCGCAGGTACTCGGCCAACGCTCTCTAGGACTTTCTCAGCCGTTTCACGACCAGCGGCGTCGAAACGATCCGCGTCCGAAATGCGAGAAACGCTGAGCGGCATTTCCTTCGCCATTCGGCCTACGGTAGCCAGCGGCACCGTCGGACAAATGCAAACTCGGGCTCCGCAGGCAATGCAAAGTCCGGGATACCGCGATAGAAACTCAAGTTCATAATTGAACGTTTCCTCGCGCTCCGAGCATTGGAGCGCGTATTCGTTGGCCAATCCCATAAGATAAGAGAAGACGTCCGCAGCCTCTCCATAAAAATAATGTGGGTAACGGTCGAACACGCGAACTGCTTCAGCTAGTTCGCCGAGTTCCTCCAAAAGGGCAATGGTGCTGAATCCGCCCGCAGCATTAAGGGACCGCGGATAAATCGCATCGAACATCTGCTGCCAGTCATTCAAACCGGTGGGGCGAGATCCCCAATTAGCTTCTGTAAGTTCACGAACTTGCTCGTGCGACAATACCCCTTCAGTGCCCTTGACCAGCTTACACTGCTGTTCGACATGCGGTGCCTTCCGACAATAAGGGCACACTTGCGGATACTTGGTAAAAATTAGGCGCTCGACGCTCTCCACACCCATTTTGGCCAGCAAAGGAAAGTACCAACCCAGCGCTTTGCAAAGCGCCCCTGGAAAGTCTACGCGATCACGCTTCTTCTTCCGATCAAGAAGGGTCAGCATGCCGCAGACCTCGACGAAGTGCAGCAAAGTCGCTTCACGGCTCCGTCCCATATTTGCATCGTGGTAGATAAACGATGTCATCCGATAGAGATCATCTAGCCGCAGCTTTAAATCGTCTTTCCTCGCCCCCGAGCTTTCCTCCACCAAGTCTCTCCATTTGCACAAACAAAACTGAAGCTTTACTCAACGCCCGTAAGAGTTGCAATGTACAGAGGTCGGGATTAGGTCGAGGACTGGTAGAACTCTAATGAAAGCTGAAATCGGCAGAGCTAATTCCGGGGAGGGGGCGGGGTCAGTGGTGACCTCTAAACCGTCGTTGACCTTAGAAGATACCCAAGTGGTTGACAGTCCTGCGGACACCTTAAGGTCTAGCCCGCTACGCATCGGCATCTCGACCCGTGCGCTCTTCGATTTAGAGGAGGAGCACCGCGTTTTCGAGGAGGAGGGTGTAAAGGCATATGCTGCAATGCAACTAGACCGTGAGGACGAAATTCTCCGTAAGGGTACTGGCTTTGAAGTTGTGGAGCGGCTTCTCGCCTTGAATGAACCCGAATCGGCCCCGTACGTTGAAGTGATTCTACTGTCTCAAAACTCGCCCGATCTTTCTCTGCGAGCCTTTAAGTCGATTGATCACTACGGCCTTTCCGTAAAGACCGGCAGTTTCACGAGCGGGCGCTCACTGTCGGACTTTGTGCCTGCTTGAGGCATTGATCTGTTCCTCTCTAATATGGATGCAGACGTCAAAGGAGCTGTTGCAGGAGGTGCAGCGGCTGCGCGACTTGGCGTGCCGCCCACGGACAGGGTCGAAACACCAGCCGGCGAGGTCCGCGTCGCATTTGATGGCGATGCAGTGGTGTTTGATGCGAAGTCCGACATGATTTACAAAGAGCAGGGGCTCGAGGCTTTTCTGACGCATGAGATTGCGAACGCGAGCAACCCAATGGCACGTGGTCCGTTCGGCAAATTCCTTCATAAGTTGTCGGCCTTGCGCCGAGTATTTCTCGACGAGGGAAATGTCAGCAAAGTGCGAATCGCACTTGTAACGGCGCGAAACGCACCTGCTCATGAGCGTGTAATCCGCACGCTCAGGGCTTGGGGGACTCCAGCCGACGAGGCTCATTTTGTCGGCGGCCACCCGAAGTCACCGATTTTGAAGGCGATCGGTGCTCACATCTTTTTCGATGACCAAGAAAAGCATGTACTCGGAGCGGCGGGAGTGGTCGCTGCTGGGCACGTTCCAGGACCGCATGATCCGAACGAACTAGTACTCCCGGCAGGCTAGAATGCTCAACCGTGCATTCCGCTCTGCGCGCGCCTCAGCCCGCTTATCCTAACGTAACACGGCCCCGGATCGATCCACGGCGGCTCGCGCTTTTGAGATTCTTGGTGGTGTGATCGAGGCAGAGCGAGACGGTGGTGCGCTGATGCCGATGCTGCCTATCAGGCTGGCCGCTGATCGGCGCAGATCATGCGGCGTGAAACGCTTCAGCCCGAGCTGCTCGCAAACCCCGATGCTACGCACGCGTCCATCGCTGGCCTTGTTAGCGCGCAGCGCACGTCCCATGGCGTTACGGGCGAGCGCCGCATCGCATACGCGGCCCATGAAGATCCACGGATAGTTGCGCGATCTCGACCGCAAGGTCGAAGAGCCGCTGGTGTATCTCGCGGTTTGCCTTGACGCGCTCCTCGCGGACATCTACTTGGCGGATGCCTGCTGCTCAGGCTTTCGCCCCCTAGCTCGTCGCGATGGAAGCGTCGAAGCATCCAGGCTGCCGCTGTTCGCAACGACGAGTTTCGCCGCAACACTCAGTGCCTGACCACCAGCACCGAGCATTTCGCGTAACGCACGACGTGCCCGGCGTTGGAGCCGAGGAAATAGGTGCGCATCGCCGGCCGGTGCGAGGTCATCACGATCAGCTCGGCCTTCATGTGCACGGCTTCCTCCAGGATTTCGTGGTAGATGCCGCCCTGCCGCACCACGCTGGAGATGCGGGAAGCCTCGATGCCGGATTCGCGCGCGACGATGGCGAGGGCTTCTTCCGAGGCCTGGCGCTGCTGTTCGTCGAAATCGGCCGGCACGTATTCGGCCAGCATCACCGGCGTCATCGGCAGCACGTTGAGCAGGCGCACCACGCCGCTCCAGGTCTGCGACAGCGTTGCCGCGGTCGCGATCGCCGGCTTGGCCAGATCGGTGTCGGCGAGATCGATGGGCACGAGGATGGACTTGAACATCTACGCCTCCAATCTTCCGGTCAGGAAGTTCTTTTGACCAGGCTGGATCAAACGGTCGAGACGGCGCCCGCGCGTCTCATTCCGATCGAAGCAGCCTTAAGCTAACGAAGCAGCTTTGGGCTGACGAACTGCACCAGTTTGCCGCGGCGGTAGGCCACATCGCCCCAATCCTTGACGTCAAAATCGAAGATAGCAAGCCCTGCGGTGGGCAGGTTGTCGGCGATCGCCTTGGCGCCGGCCGGATCGCCGCCACCCATCAGCATCAAGGCGACCTCATGCATGCCCGGATTGTGCCCGACCAGCAGCAACTGCTTAGGGTCGGCCAGGACGGTTGCGGTGCGAATGGTCTCCAGGATCTGCGCGGGATCGGCGCCGTAGAGTTCCGACAGGATTTCGACCTGCGGCGCCGCGACGCGGTCCTTCATCGCCTCCCAGACGATGTCCCAGGTCTGCCGGGCCCGGACGGCATGCGACACCAGCACGGCCTCGGGGAACGGCGGATGGGCGGCGATCCAGTCGCCGAGCTGCGCGGAATCCCGTTGGCCGCGGTCGTCGAGACGGCGATCCCGGTCACGGCCGCTCGGCGCGTCGATCTCGGTCTTGGCGTGACGCAGCAGCAGTAAACGGCGCATGGCATTCTCGAATCGTTACGCGACCAGGATAATCTACAGGCGCTGGTCGAGGACAAGGTGACAAGCGGCCGCTCAGTCCTTTAAAGCGCAATGAGATTGGGACAAATGATCATCGCGCTTCAAATTATTGTCTTGAGCATGATCTTTTCGGAAAACCGCTGCACACTTTTCCGGATCATGCTCTAAGAAAACAACATGAACGAGACTTTCACAAGCGTGTCCCAGGAAGAAGCCGGCTTTCGCGACCGCGCGCGGCTGTCGTTCGAGCTCGATGCGGACATCTGCGTCATCGGGGCCGGGCTTGCCGGGCTCTCCATCGCGCTGGAGGCGGCCCGGCTCGGGGCCAGCGTCGCGGTGCTCGAGGGCCGCCATATCGGCTGGAACGCCTCGGGCAACCAGCTCGGCACCGTGATGCCGGGATTCGCGCTGCCGCTCACCGAGCTGATCGAGCGCATCGGTTTCGAGGACGCGCGGGAATTGTGGACGTTGTCGAAGGAGGGGGCCGAGTTTGTCCGGGCCAACGCTAAGGAAGCGAACATGCCGGGGATCGGCCCGAGCGACGGCGTGCTGGAGGTCTCCAACGTCGATGCCGGCGACCGGCTGATCAGCCGGTTGCAGATGCTCGCCGGGGATTTCGACACCGAGGTCGAGGGCTGGCAGGCCGACCGCGTCCGCGAGGTGCTCAAGACCGATCGCTATTTCCACGGGGTGTACTATCCGCGGGCGTTCCAGCTCGACGGCCGCAAATATGTGCACGGCCTCGCGGCGCTGGCGCGGCGGGCCGGAGCGCGCATCTTCGAGGACACGCCGGTCGTCAGCATCGATCATTCCGGCATCCGCAAGCGCATCGTCACGCCCTCGGCGCGGCTGCGCGCCACCCACATCGTGCTCGCCGGCAACATCCATCTCGGTGCGCCGCTGCGGCGCCTGTCGGAAACGCTGCTGCCGGTCTGGCGCTATGCCGGAATCACCGCGCCGCTCGGCGAGCGCGTGCACGAGATCATCGCCTTCAAGGGATCGGTGATGGATTCCGATGGCGTCGACCATTTCCGGATCGTCGATGGCGACCGCCTGATGTGGGAGAGCCCGGAGACCACCTGGGCGGCGCGACCGCAACGCTTTGCGGGCGCCGTCAGGCGGCGGGTCCGATCCATCTTCCCCCAACTCGGCAATGTCGAAATCACCGAAACATTCGGCGGCGCCACTGGCCAGACCGTGCACGGCATGCCGCAGATCGGCCAGTTGCGCAAAGGCCTGTGGGTGGCGAGCGGGTTCGGCCGCCAGGGCATGAACACCTCGGCCATGGCCGGGCAGATGATCGCGCGCAGCATTCTGTTGGGCGACGAGCGCTGGCGGCTGTTCTCGCCGTTCGAGCTGGTCTGGGCGGGCGGCGCGACCGGCCGCGTCGCGGGCCAGATGGTCGGGATCTGGAGCAGGGCGAGTTCCGCTACCGCAGGCTCGCTCGCCCGCTACCGTGAACGGGCGCGGGTCAAGGACCGGGAACGCGAGGCGCGCCTCGCCGAAGCCAACCGGGCCGCCGGCACCGGTCCGCGCCGCCCGCCGCCGGGCGTCAGGCCGCGGCTGGCCCAGCCGCCGAAACCTCCGGCCGAGGCGTTGGAACCGGCCTCGCAAGACGGGGGCGTCTCGCAATAAGTTGAGAAGAATTCCGCCCGGAAGTGTAACGTCGGCCGTTAGAGCCCGTATCTCAGAGCGTGGACTTCCTGCGTACGGAGAATGAGATGTTTGACCGCCGCATCCTGTTGACGACTGTCGCCGGCCTGTTCGGCCTTGCGGCCTTCCGCTGGCTCAGAGCATCGCCCGCGGAAGCCGGTGAGAAGGCCGCGCAAAAATTCGAGATCGAGAAGACGGACGCCGAGTGGCGTGCCCAGCTCACGCCGCAGCAATATGAGATCCTGCGCAAGGAGGGCACCGAGCGGCCGGGCTCCAGCCCGTTGCTCAAGGAGCATCGCAAGGGCGTCTTCGCCTGCGCCGGCTGCGACCTGGCGCTGTTTGCGTCCGACACCAAATTCGAGAGCGGCACCGGCTGGCCGAGCTTCTACCAGCCGATCGAGGGCAATGTCGGCAAGACCGAGGACCGTACTTTCGGCATGCTTCGCACCGAAGTGCATTGCCGCCGTTGCGGCGGCCATCTCGGCCACGTCTTCGACGACGGTCCGAAGCCGACCGGATTGCGCTACTGCATCGACGGGTTCGGGATGGTGTTCCACCCCGCTGCTGCATCGGCGACGTGAAGGCTCTTTGATTGACGCGTTTTCTTCACGCGAACCGGGTGCCACTTCGCTCGAAAACGCTATGAGATCCCGGCAATTGTTGCCGGCCCGGCAATTGTGCCCCGGTCATTCGATCGGGGCATTCCTATTTAAGTCATTGATTTCCTGAGAAAACCCGCATTGGCATAGCCCTTGCGACAGTCTCCTCCGACTGCGGCCATGGTCGACCGGCCGCCGAGATCGGATCTGGAGACAAAGTTATGGGTATCTTCGATGCAATGAACACCTCGGTGGGTGGCCTGCAGGCGCAGTCCTACGCGCTGCAGAACATTTCCGGCAACATCGCGAACTCATCCACCACCGGTTACAAGGGCATCGGGACCAGCTTCGTCGATCTCATTCCGGACTCCTCGGTGCCGAGCAAGCAGGTCGCCGGCGGCGTGACGGCCAACGCCAAGGCCACCATCACCACGCAGGGCACGATTTCGGGCTCCACCGTCGCCACCAACATGGCGATCACCGGCGACGGCTTCTTCTCGATCCAGAAGGCAACCGGCATCGTCGACAACGTGCCGGTGTTCAGCGGCGTCACCTATTACACGAGGCGCGGCGACTTCCAGCTCAATGCCAATGGCAATCTGGTCAATGGCGCCGGCTACTATCTGATGGGCGTCACGGTCGACCCGAAGACCGGCAACCCGCAGGGCAACGTGGCGACGGTCCTGAAATTCCAGAACAACTTCATCCCGGCGCAGGCGACCACCTCGATCCAGTACGCGGCGAACCTGCCGACCCAGCCGAACACGGTGGCGAGCACGACGGCGTCGACCGGCACGCTGCTGGCGGCTGGCGGACTCAATCCGTCGGACTTCTCAGCCAACCCGCTGCCCGTGGGCACACCGCCCGCCCCCTATGCCAACGCGACGGCTGCCGGTGCGGCCGCCACGGGTAACATCCGCTCCGCTTACTCGTCGACCACGGGGACGGGCACGGTTGCGCTCCAGAACAACTCGTCCGCGGTGGCCTCGACCACCACCTCCCTTGATAATGCCGTGGGCACGCATCTCGCCTCCAGCATCCTCACAGCGCTCGGCGGCCAGACGCTGACCATCAACGGCAACACGGTTACCTTCAACGGCGGCACCACCGTTGCGACGGTCGGCAGCAACACCACCATCGGTCTCGGCGCGGGCACGACGGCCACGGTGGCCGACATCCTGCAAGCGATCCAGACCGCCGGCGGTGCCGGCGTCACGGCGTCGCTGAGCGCCACCGGCAATATCCAGATATCGAGCGGCATCGGAACCGACGTGGCGGTCAACAGCGGCACGGCAGCCACCGCGCTCGGCATCAGCAGCGTGACGCGTGGCGGCAACGTGCTGTCGTCGCCCGCGATCTCGGGCTCCACGGTGCTGAGCGGCGCGGCGTCGGCCGGCGGCGCCCAGGTGCTCTCGTCGGGCTTTGCGGCCGGCGACACCATCACGGTCGACGGTCAGACGCTGACCTTCATGACGTCGGGCGCATCGGGCGCGAACCAGATCAACATCACCGACAACATCACGACCTTGCTCGGCAAGATCGACGCTCTCTCCGGTGCGTCGGGGTCTGCGGTCAGCACCGGCGGCGTGATCACGCTGAACACCGGCACCGTCTCCAACCTGTCGGTAGCCAGCTCCAACAGTGCGGCCTTCGCCGCGCTCGGCTTCACCTCGACCATCACCAAGAACCGCGATGGCGGCGGCACCGCCGGCACGGGCGGCGTGGTCGGCAACGACATCGCGACCTTCACCAAGGAATCGATCAGTGGTGGCGCGGTGACCGCCTACAACGCCGCCGGCACGCCGGTGAACCTGCAATTGCGCTGGGCCAAGTCCGACAGCGCCTCGCTGGGTGCGGGCCATGCCGACACCTGGAACATGTTCTACCAGACCGACCCGAATGCGACCGGCACGACGGTCGGCTGGGTCAACACCGGCCAGGCCTTCACCTTTGCCTCCGACGGCTCGCTGACCTCGCCGAGCGGCTCGGGCATCACCATCAACAACGTCAGCGTCAGCGGGCAGTCGCTCGGCTCCGTCTCCTTCAACATCTCCTCGGGCGGGCTGACGCAATATGCCAGCACCAGCGGCGCGGTGACCATCAACACCATCACCCAGAACGGCTACGCCGCGGGTCAGCTCCGCTCCGTCGCCGTCAACAACAACGGCCTCGTGGTCGGAACCTTCTCCAACGGCCAGAACCTCGCCCTTGCACAGGTAGCGTTGTCGCACTTCAACGGCACCAATTACCTCAAGGCCCTCGACGGCGGCGCTTACGCTGCGACCGAACAGTCGGGGCCGGCGATCGACGGCGCGTCGGGCACCATCAGCGGCTCGTCGCTGGAAGGCTCGAACACCGACATCGCCGACGAATTCACCAAGCTGATCGTGACCCAGCAGGCCTATTCGGCCAACACCAAGGTGATCACGACGGCGAATTCGATGGTGCAGGACCTCCTGAACGTGTTGCGCTGATTGGCGCGTGACGTAACCAAAGGCGGCAAGTCAACATGGGTTTGAGTTCAGCCCTCGCCAGTGCGATGAGCGGTCTGCGTGCCAACCAGGCCGCGCTCTCGATCGTTTCCTCGAACGTCGCCAACTCGCAGACGCCGGGTTACGTCGTCCAGAAGCCGAACCAGATCGAGGTCACCACCGGCGACTTCGGCTCGACGGCGATGACGACCGGCGTCAGCCGCGAGCTCGACACCTATGTGCAGAACCAGCTGCGCACCGAGACCGGCGGCAGCGGCTACGCCGACCAGATGGCCAACATCCTGAAACAGCTTCAGAATGTCTATGGCACGCCCGGCAACAGCGGCACGCTCGAAACCGCGCTGAACAATTTCACCACGGCATTGCAGGCGCTGTCGACCAGCGCGGGCTCGTCGTCGGCGCAAACGGTCGCTCTCGGTGCGGCGCAGACGCTGGCGCAGCAGCTCAACCTCACCACCAAGGGCATCCAGTCGCTGCGCTCCAATGTCGAGCAGGATCTCGGCACCTCGGCGCTAGCTGCCAACGCGTCGATGCAGCAGATCGCCGACATCAACACCAGGCTCCAGGGCCTGCCGGCAACCGACCCCTCGGCTGCGACGCTGATGGACCAGCGCGACCAGGCCATCAACAATCTGTCGAAATATGTCGACGTCCGCGTCACCACCGACGGTTCGAACCAGGCCAACATCTACACCACCACCGGCATCCAGCTGGTCGGCGCCGGGCTCGCCTCGCAATTCACCTTTGCTTCTGCCGGCGCGCTGTCGGCGACCTCGCTCTACAACATCGATCCGGCCAAGTCCGGTGTGGGGGCGTTCAATATCAAGCTCCCGAACGGCGCGCAGGTCGACGTCGTCGCCAACAACGTGGTCTCTTCGGGCCAGATCGCGGCCGATCTCAAGCTGCGCGACCAGACGCTGGTGCAGGCGCAGAACCAGATCGACCAGCTCGCCGCGACGATGTCGAGCGCGCTGTCGGACAAGACCACGGCCGGCAGCACGGTGTCCGGTCCGCCGGCCGGGTTCGATCTCGACCTCGCCGGGGCAGCGCCGGGCAACAGCGTCAACATCACCTACACGGACACGAGCACCAACACGCAGCGCCAGATCACGCTGGTCAACGTGACCGATCCGGCGGCGCTGCCGCTCCAGAACGCGACCAACGCCAATCCGATGCAGATCGGAGTGAACTTCTCCGGCGGCATGGGCGCGATCGCCTCGGCGCTCAACACCGCGCTTTCCAGCTCGCATCTGTCGTTCGCCGCCGCGCCGTCGCCGGCGACGGCCACCACACTGCGGGTGACCGACGACAACACCGGCCTCGCCAAGGTCAATTCGTCCTCGATCACCAAGACGATCTCGTCGCTGACCTCGGGCAATCCGCAATTGCCGCTGTTCACCGACGGCGGGCAGGCGCTCTACACCGGCGCGATCACCGCATCGGGTTCGCAGATGACCGGACTTGCCGGGCGCATCGCCGTGAACACGCAGCTGACGACCGACCCGACCAGGCTGTCGGTCTACAACACCTCGCCGGTGACGCCCGCGGGCGACACCACGCGCTCCGACTTTCTCTATTCGCAACTCACCTCGGCGGTGTTCTCCTATTCGCCGCAGAGCGGTCTCGGCTCGGCGAGCCAGCCCTTCACCGGCAGTGTTTCGAACTATCTCCAGCAGTTCCTGAGCGTTCAGGGCAATGCCGCGACCCAGGCGACCCAGCTCCAGCAGGGTCAGAGCGTCGTGGTCTCGACGCTGCAGGCCAAGTTCAACTCGACCTCCAGCGTCAATCTGGACTCGGAGATGTCGAACCTGATCCAGCTCCAGAATGCCTACGCCGCCAACGCCCACGTCATGTCGGTGGTGCAGAGTATGATGAACACGTTGCTCCAGGCTCAAGTGTAACTAGTAACAGGGCTCTGAAATATGTCGATCAGCAGCATCAACTACTCCTCGTCGGTTCTCGGCTCGCAGATCCGCAACATCAACACGCAGCTCACCGATCTGTCGACGCAGCTGTCGACCGGCAAGCTGTCGCAGAACTACTCCGGGATGGGGACCAACGAGGGCTTCGCGATCGCCTCGCGCGCGCAGCTGTCCAATATCGCCGCCTATACCGACACGATCACCAACGTCAATGTCAGCATCAACCTCGCCAACACCGCGCTGCAGTCGCTGACCACGATCCGCAACACGGTGCAGACGGGCTCGGCCAACACCGCGCAGGATCTCAACGTCAACGGTCAGACGGTCGCGCAGAACACCGCCGCCGCCCAGTTCGGGTCGATGGTCGGCGTGCTCAACACGCAGGCGGGCAACCGCTATCTGTTCTCCGGAACCGCCGTCAACACGCAGCCGGTCGCGGATGCCGGCGACATCATCAACGGCACCACGACGCAGGCGGGCTTCAAGACCGTCCTGGCGGAGCGCCAGGCCGCCGATCTCGGCACCGGCACGGGGCGGCTGGTGCAGACGTCATTGCCGTCGGGCGCGGTGCAGGTGTCCGAGGACGTTGCCGGATCGCCATTCGGGCTCAAGATCGCGGCGGTCTCCTCGACGCTGACAGGCGCGACGGTCACCGGCCCGAGCGGCTCGCCGGTGTCATTCTCGGTGAATCTCAACGGCACCAATCCGAACAATGGCGACAAGCTCAGCGTGAAGTTCACGCTGCCCGACGGCTCGACCGAGCAGATCGACCTCACTGCGTCCACCGCCACGCCGACGCCAGTCGGCAGCTTTGCCATCGATGCAAGCGTTCCGGTCAACCCGGCCAACGCCCAGACCAGTCTCAACACCGCGCTGAACACCGCGATCACGAAGCTCGCCAACACTGCGCTGGTGGCGGCATCCGCGGTGACTGCCGGCGACAACTTCTTCAACACCGCGAGCTCGGCGATCGGCACGCCCGTCAACAACCAGGCGGCGCCGCCGGCGCCCGTGACCGGCGCGACGGCGTTGTCCGGCGCGAGCCCCTCGGACTCGATTTCGCCGGGCTTCGTCGCCGGCGACACCATCACCGTCAACGGCACCACGCTCTCCTTCGTCAGTTCGGGGGCGACCGGCAACCAGCTCAACGTCGGCGACAGCATCCAGACGCTGATGAGCAAGATCGACCAGATCACGGGGACCTCGAAGCCCTCGACGGTCCATGGCGGCTCTATCACGATCAACACCGACGATGCGGCGAACCTGAGCATCACTACCTCGAATACGGGAGCGCTGGGTTCGCTTGGTTTCGCTTCCACGCCCGTGACCGCCACGCAACCGCCGCTGCGCATCGGCTCGTCGCCCGCAAGCTCGGCGACGACGCTGGTCAACGGCTCGGCCACCACTGTGAAATGGTACCAGGGCAATGACGGGCCCGGCTCGCCGCGCTCCACCGCGATGGCGCGGGTCGACGATTCCGTCACGGTGCAGTACGGCGCGCAGGCCAACGAGGACGCGATCCGCAAGGAATTGCAGGCGGTCGCCGTGTTCGGGACGTTCTCGACCTCGCCGGCCGGACAATATTCGGGCGGGCAGGTCGCCGCGCTCAGCCTGCGGGTGACGCAGGCGCTGACCAAGCAGCCCGGCCAGCAGCGCATCGAGGACATCCAGACCGACCTCGCGATGTCCCAGAATACGATGAAGGACGCAAGCTCGCGCCAGACCCAGGCCAAGGCGCAGCTCCAGACCATCATCGACCAGGCGGAATCGGCTTCGCCGGACCAGGTCGCGAGCGAGATCCTGTCGCTCCAGAACGCGCTCCAGGCGTCCTACCAGGTCACCTCGAACCTCTCGCAGCTCTCGCTCGTCAAGTTCCTGTAAGGGCCGTTAAGGCGCTGTTAACCATGCCTCTTTACCTCTTGGTGAGGATTGGAGCGGGGCGGAGCTGCCGATGTCGGACAAGATGAAGCTGGTGGTGGCCACGCCATGTTTTGGCGGGCAGGTGACGAGCATCTATGCAAGCTCGATCTTCGCGCTCCAGCGCGCCGTACACGGCATGGCCAATATCGAGCTCAAGGTGCTGCTGCGGGACGGCGACGCGCTGATCACGCGGGCGCGGGCCAATCTGGCCGCGATGTTCCTGGACGATCCCGACGCGACGCATTTCCTGTTCATCGACGCCGACATCGGCTTCAAGCCGGAGCAGGTGTTCCGGCTGATCGAGTGCGGCGCGGATGTCGTTGCCGGCTGCTATCCGATCAAGCGGGTCAACTGGGACAAGGCGAAGCGCGCGATCGAAGCCGGCCGCACCGACGTGCCGGCCGCATCGCTCGATTACGTGCTCGAGATCGAGGATCCGGATCGCATCGTGGTGGTCAACGGCTTCACTCGCGTGCGCTACGCCGGCACCGGCTTCCTGATGATCCGGCGCCATGTGCTGGAGGCGATGTGCCGCCATCCGGACTACGCCAGCCTGCAATTCTTCCGCGAGCATTCGCACGACACGCTGGTGGCGAGCAAGAACCGGTTTGCCCTGTTCGAATGCATGATCGATCCGGCGACCGGCACCTATCTCTCCGAGGACTTCGCCTTCTGCAAGCGCTGGACCGACATCGGCGGCGAGATATGGGCCGACATCCAGAGCTCGCTCGATCACGTCGGGCCGTCGGTGTTCCACGGCGACATCACCTCGCAATTCGCACCGGCGCCCGCTGCCGCCGCTGCCGATGCGGCGTGAGGCTTTCGGGATGAGCGCCGGCGCATCCCGTCTGTCAGCTACCGAGCCCGAGAGCGGCTCGACGATCTCGCAGATGGCAGGCGGAATTGCCGTGCGCAAGGACGGCGCGGTGGCGAGGCTCGCCGGCGACAGCATGGCGGTGCCGCTGATCGACATGGCGGCCGGCATTGCGATGCGCCCGGACGCCGATGCAGCGGTGCTGCGCGCGATCGAGACCAGCCTCGCGCAAGGCCGGCGCGTTTTGTTGCAGATCATGGATTCGTCAAAACTCGGTTGGCGTGCCCCAAGCGAGGCGTGTCTTGATGAGATCGCGCGGCGCTGGCCGCGCAAGGTTCAAATTGTCGTCGACGCCCGTCAGGCGCGGCTCGGCCGCCGGCGGCTGCGCTCCTATCTCGACCGCAGTTACATGGTCCTGACCACCGGCTCGAAATTCTTCGGCGGCTCCGCTTTCAGCGGCGCGCTGCTGGTGCTGAAAGGCCTGCAGGCGCAACGCAATGTGCAACACGTTCTCGATCGCATCGCCCATGTCCTGGTGAAGATCGAGAAGTCCGCGCTCGAGGTGTGAGATGCAACATCCAGTTTCCGCGCCGATCGGCGTGACCGCGCCGAACCATGCCGACCGGATCGGCTTTGCGCAATTGACGCGCCGGGCATTCGAGGGCGGCGACCTGCATCCGTTGCGCGACCGGCTCCTGACGCGGATCGATGAGGGGACGGCGGAGGCGGGCGAAGGCCTGGATCTGTCGCTGATTGCCCAGCTTCTCGGCGAGAAGGAGGCCGGGCTCGTGATCCAGACCGAGGTGCTCTCCTTCCACCAATTGTTTCGTACGCCTTGCGCTGTTCCAAAACCCCGCCTGCGTGTGCTCGCACTCGCCGCCGATATCGACATGGGCGGCAACACGCCGATCGACTTCCTGCTTGAAGACTCCGACATTGAGCTGTTGACGCTCTACGTGGTCAAGGGCATCGGCCTGCCGGAAAATCTGCCCGAGCACGACGTCGCCATCGTGATTGCATCCGATTCCGAAGAATGCCGGGAGGCGCTCGCGCTGATCGAGAAGGCAGCGCCGCGCTGGCCGCGGCCGCTGCTCAATCGCCCCGATCTCATCGGCAATCTCGATCGCGACAAGCTGTATCGGTTGCTGGCGGGCGTGCCCGGCCTCGACATTCCCGCGACCATCCACGCGACGCGCGCGCAATTGTCGGATCTCTCGACAGGGAACATCGCCTGCGAAGACATCGCGGGCGAACTGCAATTTCCGATGATCGCGCGGCCGCGCGGCTCGCATGCCGGCGTCGGGCTCGCCAAGCTCGACGACGCGGCGGCCCTCGCCGCCTATCTTGCCGAGCGGCAAGAGAACGACTTCTTCCTTGCGCGTTTCGTCGACTATGCGAGTCCCGATGGGCTCTACCGCAAATATCGCCTCGCCATGGTCGACGGCAAACCTTATGCCTGCCACATGGCGATCGCCGATCGCTGGGACATCTGGTATCTCAACGCCTTCATGGCGTTCAGCGAAGAGAAGCGGGCCGAAGAAGCCGTCTTCATGCTCGACTTCGACCATGCTTTCGCCGCGCGCCACAAAGTCGCGCTCGACGAGATGAGCAGGCGCGTCGGCCTCGATTACTTCATCGTCGATTGCGCCGAGAACCAGAACCGCGAGCTGCTGGTCTTCGAAGCCGACAATACTGCCGTCGTGCACAACATGGATCCGCCGGCCGTGTTTCCGTACAAGCCGCCGCAGATGCGCAAGATCTTTGCGGCATTCACGACGATGCTGTCGCGGCATGCAAGAGCGGGCGAGGAGAGTGCAGCATGAACGAGATCATCCGCAACACGCAAAGCTCCGTCACGCACACTTCGCTCGATCCGCAGGACTGGAGCGAGTTTCGTGCGCTCGCCCATCGCATGCTTGACGAGACGATCGACGGCATCGCCAACGTTCGCGCACGTCCGGTGTGGCAGCCGATCCCCGACGGCGTCCGTGCGGCATTCAAGGCCGACGTGCCGCGCGAGGCAAGCGATCTCGCCGACGTCTATCGCGAATTCGTCGAGCACGTCGCGCCTTACGCGACGGGGAACGTCCATCCGGGTTTCATGGGCTGGGTGCATGGCGGCGGCACCGCGGTCGGCATGGTCGCGGAAATGCTCGCGGCAGGCCTCAACGCCAATCTCGGCGGCCGCGACCACATGCCGATCGAGGTCGAACGCCAGATCGTCGGCTGGATGCGCCGCCTGTTCGCCTTTCCCGACAGCGCGAGCGGCATCTTCGTGACGGGCACGTCGATGGCCAATCTGATGGCGGTGCTGGTGGCACGTACGAGCGCGCTCGGCACGCTGGCGCGGCAGTACGGCATCGGCAACGATGGCGCACTTCTGACCGCCTACACGTCGCAGGCCGCGCATGGTTGCGTGGCGAGGGCGATGGACGTCGCCGGGCTTGGCACCGATGCGCTGCGCAAGATCGGCGTCGATGCCGATCATCGTATCGACGTCGCCGCGCTGCGTGCGCAGATCGCGATTGATCGCGATGTCGGCTTCAAGCCGTTCCTGGTCGTCGCATCCGCCGGTACGGTCGACATCGGCGCGGTCGACGATCTCAAGGCGATCGCGGAGCTGTGCCGCGACGAGGGAATCTGGTTTCACGTCGACGGCGCCTTCGGAGCGCTGGCGATCCTGTCGCCCGAGCTTGCGCCGCTGATCGGCGGCATCGAGCTTGCGGATTCTATCGCGCTCGACTTCCACAAATGGGGGCAGGTGCCTTATGACGCCGGCTTTCTGCTGGTGCGCGACGGCGAGCAGCATCGGCAGGCTTTTGCGCAGCCCGCGGCCTATCTGCGCCGCGAGGCGAGAGGGCTTGCGGCGGGCGCGATCTGGCCCTGTGATCTCGGTCCCGATCTATCGCGTGGCTTCCGTGCGCTGAAGACGTGGTTCACGCTGAAGACGTTCGGCACCGATCGGCTTGGCGCGGTGATCGCGCGAAGCTGTGCCCTGGCGAAATATCTGGAGACGCGCGTTCTCGCCGAGCCGCGGCTGGAATTGCTGGCACCGGTCAATCTCAACATCGTCTGCTTCCGCTACCGCGCCCCCGATGAGGTCAATCGGGAGATCGTCGCCGACATCCAGGAGTCCGGTATCGCGGCGCCCTCAAGCACGACGCTGGGCGGCAAGTTTGCGATCCGCGCCGCGATCGTCAATCACCGAACCGACGAGACGGACATCGACGCGCTGGTCGCAGCGGTGCTGGAATTCGGCGGACGGCGGAGCCGCGATACTGTGATCGAGGTCGAAGCGCCGCCGCTCGCGGCGCAGGAGTATTGATGCAGGCCTGAAACGACAACGGCCCCGGAGGCGATCCGGGGCCGTTGTCGTTTGCGCGGTCTGGTCGTTTGCGCAGCGCTGCCGCGCGAACGGGCTATATCAGGCGGCGGTGCTGACGTCGTCCTGGTCCGCTTCAGCCTTGGGACGCGTGGCCTCGAACTGGCCCCGCAGCTTTTCTTCGTAGGCGATCAACTTGCGGGCGTCCTTCAGTGCGCGATAGAGATCGCCGTTGAGGATGTTGTTGTTGATGCCTTCGATGATCGGCCAGGAGCTCGGCACCGCGGTGACGATGTCGCGCACGAGGTTGAAATAGGTGCCGTGCTGGGTCTGCGGATCCGGCGAGATGTACATGAGCTGGACCGCCAGATAGACGAGCTTGGCGGGCGTGTCGGCGGTCTCCGGCGTGAGGATGTCGCGCTCGCGCAGGATCGGCACGTTGTCGCCGTCGATCAGAAGGCGGGCGCGCTGGTCGGTGTTGGTTATCACGCAGTTACCGACGATGATGCGTTCGTGCGGTCTGAGCTCGACCTTGAGGGCCATGCCTGTTCTCCATCAACGCTTTCGTAACCGAGCGTGTGTTGCGGCGGGTCAGGGCGCAATACTCCATCAAGACTAGTTAACGAGTTGTAAATCCCGGCCAAGGCCGCCGAAAAGCTCAATTACATCAACGTCGAAATCGCCTGGCGGCGCAGCGTTGCTCGTGTGCAGATCGGGCGAATCGCGCGCCGACTCAGCAAAAGCGCCGATTCCATTTCATGTTTCGTTAGAGGACTCCGCCCCACGGTCCGCCGGTCGCTAGGTCCATCTCGATCAAGCAGACGAGTAACAGTAGCGTCGTTTACCAGAAAGGTAACAGAGTCATGTCAGGTATCGTCCTCTCCTCGTCGGTTCGTCAGAACCTGCTCTCCCTCCAGTCCACCGCTGATCTTCTCGCCACCACGCAGAACCGTCTGTCGACCGGCAAGAGCGTCAACTCGGCCCTGGACAATCCCACCAACTTCTTCACCGCGCAGTCGCTCGACAACCGCGCCAGCGACATCAACAATCTGCTCGACGGCATCGCCAACGGCGTGCAGGTGCTGCAGGCTGCCAACACCGGCATCACCTCGCTGCAGAAGCTGATCGACTCTGCGAAGTCGATCGCCAACCAGGCGCTGCAGACCACCGTCGGCTACTCCACCAAGTCCAACGTCTCCACCTCGATCTCGGGTGCGACGGCTGCCGACCTGCGCGGCACCACCTCCTTCGCCAGCGCAACCGCGAGCAGCAACGTGCTCTATAACGGCACGGCTGGCGGCACCACGGCGGCAAGCGGCACCACGACGCTCGGCGCCACCATCGGCTCGTTTGCAAGCACTGGCGCAACGGCCGGCGACGGCACCACGGCCCTGACCGGCACCATCACCCTGATCGCCACCTCGGGCACCACCGCAACCGGCCTGGCCGGCAATGCCCAGCCCGCCGACGGCGACACGCTGACCGTGAACGGCAAGACCATCACCTTCCGCTCGGGCTCTGCTCCGGCCTCGACTGCGGTTGCCTCCGGTTCGGGCGTCAGCGGCAATCTCGTCACCGACGGCAGCGGCAACACCACCGTCTATCTCGGCACCGCGGGCGCCCCGGCTGCGACCGTCAATGATCTCTTGTCCGCAATCGATCTGGCCAGCGGCGTGAAGACGGCATCCATCACTGCGGGTGCTGCGACGATCGCCGTGAGCGCCAGCCAGCCAGGTGCTGCCGTTTCGACCGCTGTTGGTGGCGCCGTCACGCTGAAGAGCTCGACGGGTGCGGATCTGAGCGTCACCGGCAAGGCCGACCTGCTCAAGGCTCTCACCCTGACGACGGCCGTGGGCGGCGGCAACGCCACCATCAACGTCAACCGGACCACGAGCGCGGCCTCGCTGGGGGCAACGATCGCCGACGGTTCGACGCTGAACGTCGACGGTCACGTCATCACCTTCAAGAACGCGCCGATCCCGGGATCGACCGGTGCTCCGAGCGTTCCGAGCGGTTATGGTGCGAGCGGTAACGTCCTCACCGACGGCGCCGGCAACTCGACCGTCTATCTGCAGGCTGGCACGATCAACGACGTGCTGAAGGCGATCGACCTTGCCACCGGCGTGCAGACCGCGACGGTCAATGCCAACGGCAGCGCGACGCTTGCGACTGCAACCGGCCAGACCAACTCGTCGATCAACGCCTCGGGTCAGCTCAAGGTCTCGACCGGCGTCAATGCCGACCTCTCGATCACCGGCACCGGCAATGCGCTGAACGCGCTTGGCTTCGCCGGCAATACGGGGACTGCAACCGCTTTCACCGCGGCGCGCACCTCCGGCGTCGGTGGCCTGACCGGCAAGACCTTGACCTTCTCCGCCTTCAACGGCGGCACGGCGGTCAACGTCACCTTCGGCGACGGCACCAACGGCACGGTCAAGACGCTCGATCAGCTCAACTCGGCGCTTCAGGCCAACAACCTGACTGCAACGATCGACGCCAACGGACGGCTCACTGTCTCAACCACCAACGACTACGCGTCCTCGACGATCGGGTCGAGCGCCGCGGGTGGTGCGATCGGCGGCACGTTGACCTCATCTCTGACGTTCTCGACGGCTTCCAGCCCCGTCCAGGATACGGTTGCGCAGACCTCGCGTTCGAACCTGGTGTCTCAGTACAACAACATCCTGAATCAGATCGACACGACCTCGCAGGACTCCTCGTTCAACGGCGTCAACCTGCTGAACGGCGACCAGCTCAAGCTGGTGTTCGACGAGACCGGCAAGTCGAACCTGAGCATCACCGGCGTGACCTACAACTCCAAGGGTCTCGGCCTCGCCTCGCTGACCAGCGGTGTCGACTTCATCGACAACTCCGCGACCAACAAGGTGCTGTCGAACCTGAACGCCGCGTCGAGCACGCTGCGCTCGGAAGCCTCGAGCCTCGGCTCGAACCTCTCGGTGGTGCAGGTTCGTCAGGACTTCAACAAGAGCCTGATCAACGTGCTGCAAACCGGTTCGTCCAACCTGACCCTGGCCGACACCAACACCGAAGCGGCCAACAGCCAGGCGCTGTCGACCCGCCAGTCGATCGCGGTCTCCGCGCTGTCGCTGGCCAACCAGTCGCAGCAGAGCGTGCTTCAGCTGCTCCGCTAACAAGCGGACGACATCGTAAGACGATTACGGCGGCGAGGCTTCGGCCTCGCCGCTTTCTTTTTGCGCCGGCATCAGAGTGCCGCTGACAAAGTGAAGACGATGCATTCGGATGCAGCCGATTGCTTTACTCTGAGTTATGGTTGACAAGTCGCAAACGCCTGGCCGCTGCACGAAAAAGCATCATCCTATCATGACGATATGTGCGAGCCCGATCCGGCTCCGATCGCGCGCATGGTGAATCCGCACAGGGATCGGAGCGACACGCTTCATGCTTTGTTAGCCGTCTGCATTCACCGTCCCGGCCATCGATTAATCCTAATCGAAGTTTGTTGCGTTGCGTACCAGAAGGGTAACACTCAATGTCCGGTATCGTCCTCTCCTCGTCGGTTCGTCAGAACCTGCTCTCCCTCCAGTCCACCGCTGATCTTCTCGCCACCACGCAGAGCCGTCTGTCGACCGGCAAGAGCGTCAATTCGGCCCTGGACAATCCCACCAACTTCTTCACCGCGCAGTCGCTCGACAACCGCGCCAGCGACATCAACAATCTGCTCGACGGCATCGCCAACGGCGTGCAGGTGCTGCAGGCTGCCAACACCGGCATCACCTCGCTGCAGAAGCTGATCGACTCTGCGAAGTCGATCGCCAACCAGGCGCTGCAGACCACCGTCGGCTACTCCACCAAGTCCAACGTCTCCACCTCGATCGCGGGTGCGACGGCGGCCGACCTGCGCGGCACCACCTCCTTCGCCAGCGCAACCGCGAGCAGCAACGTGCTCTATAACGGCACGGCTGGCGGCACCACGGCGGCAAGCGGCACCACGACGCTCGGCGCCACCATCGGCTCGTTTGCAAGCACTGGCGCAACGGCCGGCGACGGCACCACGGCCCTGACCGGCACCATCACCCTGATCGCCACCTCGGGCACCACCGCAACCGGCCTGGCCGGCAATGCCCAGCCCGCCGACGGCGACACGCTGACCGTGAACGGCAAGACCATCACCTTCCGCTCGGGCTCTGCTCCGGCCTCGACTGCGGTTGCCTCCGGTTCGGGCGTCAGCGGCAATCTCGTCACCGACGGCAGCGGCAACACCACCGTCTATCTCGGCACCGCGGGCGCCCCGGCTGCGACCGTCAATGATCTCTTGTCCGCAATCGATCTGGCCAGCGGCGTGAAGACGGCATCCATCACTGCGGGTGCTGCGACGATCGCCGTGAGCGCCAGCCAGCCAGGTGCTGCCGTTTCGACCGCTGTTGGTGGCGCCGTCACGCTGAAGAGCTCGACGGGTGCGGATCTGAGCGTCACCGGCAAGGCCGACCTGCTCAAGGCTCTCACCCTGACGACGGCCGTGGGCGGCGGCAACGCCACCATCAACGTCAACCGGACCACGAGCGCGGCCTCGCTGGGGGCAACGATCGCCGACGGTTCGACGCTGAACGTCGACGGTCACGTCATCACCTTCAAGAACGCGCCGATCCCGGGATCGACCGGTGCTCCGAGCGTTCCGAGCGGTTATGGTGCGAGCGGTAACGTCCTCACCGACGGCGCCGGCAACTCGACCGTCTATCTGCAGGCTGGCACGATCAACGACGTGCTGAAGGCGATCGACCTTGCCACCGGCGTGCAGACCGCGACGGTCAATGCCAACGGCAGCGCGACGCTTGCGACTGCAACCGGCCAGACCAACTCGTCGATCAACGCATCGGGTCAGCTCAAGGTCTCGACCGGCGTCAATGCCGACCTGTCGATCACCGGCACCGGCAACGCGCTGAACGCGCTCGGCTTCGCCGGCAACACCGGCACTGCAACCGCTTTCACCGCGGCGCGCACCTCCGGCGTCGGTGGCCTGACCGGCAAGACCCTGACCTTCTCCGCCTTCAACGGCGGCACGGCGGTCAACGTCACCTTCGGCGACGGCACCAACGGCACGGTCAAGACGCTCGATCAGCTCAACTCGGCGCTTCAGGCCAACAACCTGACTGCAACGATCGACGCCAACGGACGGCTCACTGTCTCAACCACCAACGACTACGCGTCCTCGACGATCGGGTCGAGCGCCGCGGGTGGTGCGATCGGCGGCACGCTGACCTCGGCGCTGACATTCTCGACGGCTTCCAGCCCCGTCCAGGATACGGTTGCGCAGACCTCGCGTTCGAACCTGGTGTCTCAGTACAACAACATCCTGAACCAGATCGACTCGACCTCGCAGGACTCCTCGTTCAACGGCGTCAACCTGTTGAACGGCGACCAGCTCAAGCTGGTGTTCGACGAGACCGGCAAGTCGAACCTGAGCATCACCGGCGTGACCTACAACTCCAAGGGTCTCGGCCTCGCTGCGCTGACCGGCGGTGTCGACTTCATCGACAACGCCGCCACCAACAAGGTTCTGACCAATTTGAACTCAGCGTCGAGCACGCTGCGTTCGGAAGCCTCGAGCCTCGGTTCGAACCTGACGATCGTGCAGGTTCGTCAGGACTTCAACAAGAACCTGATCAACGTGCTGCAGACCGGTTCGTCCAACCTGACCCTGGCCGACACCAACGTCGAAGCGGCCAACAGCCAGGCGCTCTCGACCCGCCAGTCGATCGCGGTCTCCGCGCTGTCGCTGGCCAACCAGTCGCAGCAGAGCGTGCTCCAGCTGCTCCGCTAACAAGCGGAAGACATCGCAAGCAAGATCCGGCGGCGGGGCTTCGGCTCCGCCGTTTTTTTTCGTGCGTCAGCCGACATTCGCAGCCACGCAACGCTCTGAAAAAGTAACCAGCGGTTATGGTTAATGGAGGGTAAGCGCGGACAAACACCAATGATTTCAGCCTGATTGCCGGCCGCGACCACGCCTTCCGCGCACTTATGGTGAACCCGCGCTTAATGCGGGCGCGTGTCGTTTCACCCTTTGTTAGCCATGTCGCGGCACGCTGTCCCCGTCACTCGATCCGAAGCGATCGAACGAAGACGCGTAAACCAGAAGGGTAAGTGTTATGTCCGGTATTGTTCTCTCTGCGTCGGTTCGTCAGAACCTGCTGTCTCTCCAGTCCACCGCCGACCTCCTCGCCACCACACAGAACCGTCTGTCGACCGGCAAGAGCGTCAATTCGGCCCTGGACAATCCCACCAACTTCTTCACAGCCCAGTCGCTCGACAACCGCGCCAGCGACATCAACAATCTGCTCGACGGCATCGCCAACGGCGTGCAGGTGCTGCAGGCCGCCAACACCGGCCTGACCTCGCTGCAGAAGCTGATCGACAGCGCGAAGTCGATCGCCAACCAGGCGCTGCAGACCACGGTCGGCTACTCCACCAAGTCCAACGTCTCCACCTCGATCGCGGGTGCGACGGCGGCCGACCTGCGCGGCACCACGTCCTTCGCCAGCGCGACTGCAAGCAGCAACGTGCTCTATAACGGCACGGCCGGCGGCACCACGGCGGCAAGCGGCACCACGACGCTCGGCGCCACGATCGGCTCCTTTGCAAGCACTGGCGCAACGGCCGGCGACGGCACCACGGCCCTGACCGGCACCATCACCCTGATCGCCACTTCGGGCACAACCGCAACCGGTCTGGTCGGCAACGCCCAGCCCGCCGACGGCGACACACTGACCGTGAACGGCAAGACCATCACCTTCCGCTCGGGTTCTGCTCCGGCGTCGACTGCGGTTACGTCCGGTTCGGGCGTCAGCGGCAATCTCGTCACCGACGGCAGCGGCAACACCACCGTCTATCTCGGCACCGCGGGCGCCCCGGCTGCGAACGTCAACGATCTCTTGACCGCGATCGATCTCGCCAGCGGCGTGAAGACGGTTTCGATCACTGCGGGTGCCGCGACGATCGCCACCAGCGTCGGCCAGACCGCCTCGAGCGCTGCTGGCGGCGCCGTCACGCTGAAGAGCTCGACGGGTGCGGATCTGAGCGTCACCGGCAAGGCCGACCTGCTCAAGGCTCTCGCCCTGACGACGTCTTCAGGTGCAGGCAATGCAAGCGTGTCCGTCAACCGGACCACGAGCGCGGGCTCGCTGGGTGCGACCCTTACGGACGGTTCGTCGCTCAACGTCGATGGTCACACCATCACCTTCAAGAACGCGCCGACCCCGGGTACGACCGGTGCTCCGAGCGTTCCGAGCGGGTATGGTGCGAACGGCGCGATCGTCACCGACGGTAACGGCAACTCGACTGTCTATCTGCAGTCCGGCACGGTTGCCGACGTGCTGAAGGCGATCGACCTTGCCACCGGCGTGCAGACCGCGACGATCAACGCCAGCGGCGTTGCTGCGCTTACGACCGCGACCGGCCAATCGAACTCGACGATCAATACGTCCGGTCAGCTCAAGCTCTCGACCGGCATCAACGCCGATCTGTCGATCACGGGCTCAGGCAACGCGCTGAATGTGTTCGGGCTGGCCGGCAACACCGGCAGCGCGTCGGCATTCACTGCGGCGCGCACCTCCGGTGTCGGCGGCATTGCCGGCAAGACCCTGACCTTCTCCGCCTTCAACGGCGGCACGGCGGTCAACGTCACCTTCGGCGACGGCACCAACGGCACCGTCAAGACGCTCGATCAGCTCAACACGCAGCTTCTGGCCAACAACCTGGCTGCCACGATCGACGCCAACGGCCGGCTGACCATCACGGCGTCCAACGACTACGCGTCCTCGACGATCGGTTCGACCGTCGCAGGCGGTGGGATCGGCGGCACGCTCACCTCGGCGCTGACATTCTCGACGGCTTCCAGCCCCGTCCAGGATGCCGTCGCGCAGACGGCCCGTGCGAACCTGGTGTCTCAGTACAACAACATTCTGAACCAGATCGACACGACCTCGCAGGACTCTTCGTTCAACGGCGTCAATTTGTTGAACGGCGACCAGCTCAAGCTGGTGTTCGACGAGACCGGCAAGTCGAGCCTCAACATCACCGGCGTGACCTACAACTCCAAGGGTCTCGGCCTTGCGGCGCTGACCGTCGGTGTCGACTTCATCGACAACGCCGCGTCCAACCGCGTGCTGACCAATTTGAACGCCGCGTCGAGCACGCTGCGCTCGGAAGCCTCAGCGCTCGGTTCGAACCTCTCGGTGGTGCAGGTGCGTCAGGACTTCAACAAGAACCTGATCAACGTGCTGCAGACCGGCTCGTCCAACCTGACCCTGGCCGACACCAACGTCGAAGCGGCCAACAGCCAGGCGCTCTCGACCCGCCAGTCGATCGCTGTCTCCGCGCTGTCGCTAGCCAACACCTCGCAGCAGAGCGTGCTTCAGTTGCTCCGCTAAGCGGCTGAAACTACTATATAAATCGAGCGGCGGGGCCAGTTGCCCCGCCGCTCTTTTTTGCGTCCGGAGGCGGGCAGGGGCGTTCACCCGCCATTAACCCTATCCCTTAAACCGGCGTTAACCATACTTTAAAGGACAGCCTCTAAGACTGGACAAAAGCCCGCTTTCCAGACCGCGCGGCCGATTCGTACCCGGTTCAAGAGGAAGACTCGCCAATGTCCAACATCGTTCTCTCGGCGTCCGTTCGCCAGAACCTGTTGTCGCTGCAGTCGACGGCCGACTTGCTGGCCACGACGCAGGAGCGGCTGTCGACCGGTAAGAAGGTCAACACGGCGCTCGACAATCCCACCAACTTCTTCACAGCGCAGGGGTTGGACAACCGGGCGAGCGACATCAGCAACCTGCTGGATGGCATCAACAACGGTGTGCAGGTGCTCCAGGCGGCCAATACCGGCATCACATCGCTGCAGAAGCTGATCGACAGCGCCAAGTCGATCGCCAACCAGGCGCTCCAGACCACGGTCGGCTATTCCACCAAGTCGAACGTCTCCACCACGATTCCCGGTGCGACGCCCGCCGACCTGCGCGGCACGACCTCCTATGCAAGCGCGACCGCCAACAGCAACGTGCTCTATACCGGCGCACCCGGTGGCGTGACCCCGGTCACGGGGACCGCCGCACTTGGCGCCTCGCTGGGCTCGACCGCCGGCGCCTTTACCGGAACAGCAGCGCTCGCCGCCGACGGCACCACCGCACTGTCCGGTACCGCCACGTTGCTCGGCACCACGGCATCCGCCACCTTCAGCACGGCGCCCGCTGACGGCGACACCATCACGGTCAACGGCAAGAGCATCACTTTCCGCACCGGCGTCGCTCCGAACACGCAGCCGACCGGCTGGGGCCTCAACCCCAGCGGACACATCGCCACCGACGGCAACGGCAATTCGATCGTCTATGAGGGAACGGCGGCTGCACCGGGGGCGACAGTCAACGACGTCCTCAGCGCGATCGACCTCGCCAGTGGCGTCAAGACCGCGACCATCAGCGCCGGCGCTGCGACCATCGTTGTCAGCGGCTCGGCCGGTCCGATCGGCACGCTCCAGGTGGCATCGTCCATCTCGGGAGGCGGCGCGATTACGCTGAAGAGCTCGACCGGCGCCGACGTAAGCTTGACCGGAAAGGCCGATTTCCTCAAGGCGCTCGGTCTGACCACAGCGACCGGCGCAGGCAATGCCAACGTGACCGCAAATCGGTCGACGACGGCCGGCTCGCTGGGCAGTCTCGTTCAAGACGGTTCGACCCTGAACATCGACGGCCACACCATCACCTTCAAGAACGCCCAAACGCCCCAGTCGGCGTTGAGCGTCACCTCCGGCGGCGTCAACGGCAACGTCGTCACCGACGGCAACGGCAATTCGACCGTCTACATCCAGAGCGCGACACTCACCGATTTGCTCAACTCGATCGACCTTGCCACCGGCGTCAAGACCGCCAGCATCTTCAACGGCGCGGCGACCCTGTCGACCACCGCGGGCCAGATCCCGTCGTCGGTCAACAGCAGCGGTCAGCTTGCGCTCTCGACCGGCATCAATGCCGACCTGTCGATCACCGGCACCGGCAACGCGCTCAACGCCTTCGGTCTCAGCGGCAACACGGGAACGGCAACCGCTTTCGCCGCGGCCCGCAACTCCGGTGTTGGTGGCGTCAGCGGCAAGACGCTGACCTTCACCTCCTTCAACGGCGGCACCCCGGTGAGCGTCACCTTCGGCGACGGCACCAACGGCACTGTCAAGACGCTCGACCAGCTCAATGTGCAGCTTCAGGCCAACCACCTGACGGCGACGATCGACGCCAACGGCGTGCTGACGGTCACCACCGTCAACGAGTACGCGTCCTCGACCCTCGGCTCGACTGCCGCGGGCGGCACGGTCGGCGGTACGCTCACCGGCGTGCTGGCCTTCACCACCGCGCAGCCCCCGATTCAGGATCCCGTCGCGCAGACGGCGCGCTCCGGCCTGGTCAGTCAGTTCAACAACATCCTGGCGCAGATCGACACGACCTCGCAGGACTCGTCCTTCAACGGCGTCAACCTGCTCAACGGCGACACGCTGAAGCTGGTCTTCAACGAGAACGGCAGCTCGACGCTCGGCATCAACGGCGTGGTGTTCAACGCGGCCGGCCTCGGTCTCAGCAATCTGGTTCCTGGCACGGACTTCATCGACAACGGTGCCACCAACAAGGTGCTGGCCAGCCTGAATGCGGCCTCGAGCACGCTGCGCTCCGAAGGTTCGTCGCTCGGTTCGAACCTGTCGATCGTCCAGGTGCGTCAGGATTTCTCCAAGAACCTGATCAACGTTCTCCAGACCGGCTCGTCCAACCTGACGCTCGCCGACACCAATGAGGAAGCAGCGAACAGCCAGGCGCTGTCGACCCGCCAGTCGATCGCGGTGTCCGCACTGTCGCTGGCCAACCAGTCGCAACAGAGCGTGCTGCAGCTGCTCCGCTAATTCGCAGCGCAAGATCGCTATTCGATTTCGCGGCGGGGCCAAGGCTCCGCCGTTCATTTTACGCAGATCGCTAAGACAGGATTAGCTGAGATTGATGCGCATCGTGCGAGGCTTATTTACAGCGTGCACGTGCACATCTAGCTTCGCGATGAAGGACTTCGGGACCCGTAATACTCCGGAGTGCTTCCAAGCACACATGTAAGCAAATCTTAAGCGGTGCTGCCTAGGGTTGGGAAAGAAATCCTTAAGCGCGTTCAACGGGCTAGGTAACCTCCAAGGTGTGATTGATGTCGAATTCCGCTGCCTCGGCCTACGCGCGTGTTGCAACGACCACAGCATCCCCTCGCGACGTCGAGGCGCAGACCCTGCTCAAGGCTGCCAACAAGCTTCAGGATGCGATCAACAACGCCGAGCCGTTCAGCGAGCAGACCACGCAAGCCCTGATGTTCAATCGCAAGCTCTGGACGATTTTCCTGAGCGAGGCCATGCGCGAGAACAATCCGCAGCCGCTCGACGTCCGGCAGAAGATCGCCAACATCAGCGTGTTCGTGCTGAGCCAGACCGCCGCGCTGCAGATGAGTCCGCAGTTCGATCACTTCCGTCCGCTGATCGAGATCAACCGCAATATCGCCGCCGGTCTGTCCGGCCGTCCGTGATCAAGGACGGCTCGTTCCGCTTCGGCAACACCAAATTCACGCTGACGGATACCGGCAAGGCGCAGATCAAGAACGTCGTCACCGATCCTGCGACCGGTTCGAGCTATCTCGACACTGCCGTTGCGACGCTCGACGCCTGATCGTCAGGCGCTGAGGTCGGTGCTGGCCGGACGCGAGGGCTCGGATTTCAAATCCTGCGCATGGAAATAGGCCCGCCGGCGGAGCATTGCTTCGTCGGGGAACTGGTTGACCACGGCGTCGGTCCTGTCGTTGACGACCTGGAAGACGAAGGACGCCGCCGCCTGGTCGAACACGACCTGGCGTGAGACGTTTTCGTTGCTCCGCAAATCATTGCGTGCAGGCGCGCTCGCATCGCCAGCGGCCACTGTCTGGCTCACTGGCAGCTCGGTTTGCACGGCTTCGTGTGCCGCCGCGTTCGACGTCGTTACGATCTGCACGGCGGCCGGTATCCCCACCGGCCTGATGCTGAAATCTGTACTCATGGCAGCCTCCTGGTTGCCTCACGTGAGTCAAATCCCAACCCCTCTCAATGCGCAACCATGGAACACCAGGATTGAAGACCCGGTAAGGAAACGTGCCTAACCGCGCGACCACGTTGCCGCGCGGTTTTTCGTAAAATTGTCGCTTGTTCTTGCGCGCGCTCAGAGCGAGCGGCTGACCGCCAGCGGGGTGATGTGGCGCGGGCCCGGAGCGGCGCGCCGCCCCGCGGCCGTGTAGGTGTTCGGCACGTTGCGCTTCTGGATCTCGGCATTGACGCCGCGCACGACGCTTTCCGAGACCGCGTGTGCGGTTGCGAGCACGGTGAGATTGACCTGGAGCATCGCGCGGAATGCATCGTGGTGCCGATGCAGCGTCGAGAGCAGTTCGGGTTCGGATTTCGCGAGCTGGGCCTGGTTGGCCCTCAACTGGCTGACGGCGCCGACATAGTTTCGCGACAGCTCTTGCTTCTTGCTCTCGAGGGTCATCGCCTCGCGGACCTGTCCGGCGCGCACGAGCTCGGTCTCGCGCTCGATCAGTCCGAGCAGGGCGCTCATCGCATCCATCAACTGCTCGGCGACCTTGCGCGCCTCGGCGCTGCCGGGTGCGGTGTTCGGGCGCTGGGCTTGCACCGGCTGACGCGAGGCGTTGAAGTGGTTCATCTCGTTTGACCTTATGCCGTGCGGATGGTTTTCGCCTGCTGCATGATGAGGGTGCGATAGACTTCGGTGGCGACGCCGACGCCGCCGGCGCTGGCGAAGTTCTTGGAATATTGCTCGGTCAACATCGAGCGCCACACGCCGGTGCCCGGCGTGTCGCCGAACGGGCCTTCGCCCTTCAGACTCGAGGTCATCTGCGAGAACATGCTGTTGAGGAACATCGCCTCGAAGTCGGTGGCGGTCTTCTGCGCCTTGGCCTGCTGCTTCTGCGGGACCTTCTGCAGGGCCGCGGCGAGGTCGAAATCCGGCCGGCCGTTGCGGCTCTCCACCGAGAAGGCAGAGCTGGCGACGCGTGCGGTGTTGACCATGCCGGTCTGCATCACATCACCTCGATGTCGGCTTCGATCGCACCGGCGGCCTTGATCGCCTGCAGGATGCTGATGAGATCGCGCGGGCCGATGCCGAGGCCGTTGAGGCCGTCGACGAGCTGCTGAAGCGAGACGCCGTCCTTGACGACGGCGAACTTCTTGCCGTCCTCGGTGACGCTGACACTGCTGCGCGGCGCGACCACGGTCCGTCCCCGCGATAGCGGGTTGGGCTGGCTCACCTGCGGGCTCTCGGAGATCGTGACGGTGAGGTTGCCCTGTGCGACTGCAACGGTGGCGACGCGGACGTCGCGGCCCATCACGATGATGCCGCTGCGTTCGTCGATGATGATCTTGGCGGCGAGATCCGGCTCGACCTGGAGCTGCTCGATCTCGGTGAGAAAGGCGACGACGTTGCCCTTGAACTCCGGCGGGATCGCAAGCTGCACCGTCGACGGGTCGATCGGCTCGGCGGTTTTGACGCCGAGATAGTCGTTGATCGCGGCGGCGATCCGCTTGGCCGTGGTGAAGTCGGCGTTGCGCAGCGCAAGGCGGACGTTGGGCAGGCGATTGAGCGCGAACTCGATCTCGCGCTCGATGATGGCGCCGTTGGCGATGCGTCCGACGGTCGGCACGCCACGCACGATTTTCGCCGCTTCGCCCTCGGCCTGGAAGCCGGAGATCGCGAGCGAGCCCTGTGCGACCGAGTAGACGTTGCCGTCGGCGCCGAGGAGGGGGGTGACGAGCAGGGTGCCGCCCTGGAGATTCTTGGCGTCGCCGAGCGCAGAGACGGTGACGTCCATGCGCGTGCCCTGGGTGGCGAAGGCCGGCAGATTGCCTGTCACCATGACGGCGGCGACGTTGCCGGTGCGGATGGTGGCGCCGCGGATGTTGACGCCCATGCGCTCGAGCATCGCTTGCAGCGACTGCTTGGTGAAAGGGATGTTGTTGAGGGTGTCGCCGGTGCCGTTGAGGCCGACGACGAGGCCGTAGCCGATGAGCTGGTTCTGCCGCACGCCTTCGATGTTGGCGAGATCTTTGATGCGCGATGTCGCGCTTGCAGACGTGACCGAGAGCGCCAGCGCTGACAGCGCGGCGCAGGCCACCCCAACAATCCTCACCCAACGAACGCTTGGCATCCTCTGCTCCCCGAGGCTCCTCAAATCGACGGATCCTCACGACACTCCCATGACGAGCTGGTCCGACGCTGTCCTTGCGAGCGTTGTGCCAACTCGGAGCAGCGGGGGTAGGTGGTTGAACAGGTTGAGTAAATCTGTTTCGAGCGGTCTCAGCCGGTGTTGTCCCTGAGGAGCGAAACTGCCGCCTGTCGGCAGATTTTGCCGGGCTGTTTACGGGCCGTTAACCATAAAACGGCGAATGTGGCGCATCGATCACCCGGATTGCTTCCGATGCGCATCTACGGACCGAACGGCACCACGCTTGGAACGCCGGCCAGCCAGGCCAGGCGGACGAGCTCCGGCACCTTCGTGCTGCCCGACACCTCGTCGGCGCAGGAGACGCGGGGCGCTGCCGCACCGAAGGCCGCCGCCAACATCGACGGGCTGCTCGCGCTGCAAGGCATCGAAGAGAACCCCGTCGAGCGTCGCAAGCGCTCGGTCACGCGCGGCAAGACCGCGCTCGACGTGCTCGACGATCTCAAGATGGGGCTCCTCTCCGGCAAACTCGATGCGTCGACCGTGATGCGGCTGCGTGACGCTGCGGCGAACCTGAAATCGTCTTCCGGCGATCCTGGTCTGGACTCGGTGCTGTCCGAGATCGAGCTGCGCGTCGAGGTCGAACTCGCCAAGGCCGGGCAGGCGTAGCGTCTTACGCCGCTTCATCCTTCTGCGCGTCGTAGCGGCGCTGGGCGGCGAGCACGTCTTTCAGATTCTGCTCGGCCCAATCTCGGAGCGGATCGACCGCAGCTGCGAGCGTCACGCCGAGCTGCGTGATCGAGTATTCCACGGTCACCGGCACGGTTGCGATGGCGTGACGCTTGATCAATCCGTCGCGATCGAGCGACTTGAGAACCTGGCTCAGCATCTTCTGCGAAATGCCTTCAATCGTGCGGCGCAACTGATTGAAGCGCATCGGCTCCTCGCGCAGCAGTAGCAGGATCAGCACCGCCCATTTGTCGCCGACGCGGTCGAGGATCTGTCGCGTGGGGCAGTTCGCTGCATAGACGTCCGGCTTCATCGTCGGGTCCTCACGATCCATTCCGCTCATTTGCCGGCCGCCGCCGGTTACTCCTGCGTAAGCAGGTAAGCACAAGGTGCTCTCTTAACACCAGCATTCTTTATGATATCTAGTTACCGGTAGTTACCACAGAAGCAAAGGAGCCTTTCATGAAGATCGCAGTTGCCGGCGCCTCGGGCCGGACCGGGTCGGAGATCACCAAGGAACTGTCGCGCCGCGGCCACGCGGTCACGGCCATCGCCCGCAACCCCGAGAAGATCGCGGTCCTGCCGAACGTCACGCCCACCAAGGGGGACGTCCTCGACCGGTCCGGTCTTGCCAAGCTGTGGGTTGGGCACGACGTCGCCGTGAGTTCCGTGCACTTTCTGGCCAGCGACGCGCTCAAGCTGATCGGCGCGGCAAAGGATTCCGAGGTCGGTCGTTACCTCGTGGTCGGCGGGGCCGGCAGCCTTGAGGTCGCTCCGGGCGTCAAACTGGTTACAACTCCCGGTTTTCCGGCTCAGTACAAGGCTGAGGCTGAGGCGGGTTCGGCTTTTCTCGACCTGCTGCGGCAGGAAAAAGAGCTGAACTGGACCTTCATCTCGCCATCGGCCCTGTTCATCGAGGGGGAGCGCACCGGCAAGTTCCGGCTTGGGACCGATCAGCTTCTCGCAGATGCGAACGGGAAGAGCTGGATCACCTTCGCTGACTACGCCATCGCGCTCGCCGACGAGATCGAACGGCCGGCCCATGTGAAGCAGCGTTTCACGGTCGGCTACTAGGCCTTCGGCCGCCCCGGGGCCCTCCAGGATAAACCTTCCTGTAGGATAAACCTTCCTGTGCAAGGGCTTGGGAGCGCCAATCGGGCGATCAGGGAAACATTGTCTGTCACATGAGGCCGCTATATAACGCCCCGCTCAGCGGACTCCGTTCCGTTTGCGAGTCGTTGCTTAGACAGATAGGCCGCCCTTGGAAAAGTTGAAAAACTACCGACCGACCGAAAAAGAGCCTTTCATGAACGACAGGCAGAAGGAGTACTTCCGTTTGAAGCTCCTCGCCTGGAAGGATGAGATCCTCAAAGAGTCCAAGCTCACCCTGCAAGCCCTGCAGGAGGAGAACGTGAACCACCCCGATCTCGCCGATCGGGCGTCGTCCGAAACCGACCGCGCCATCGAACTCCGTGCCCGCGACCGCCAGCGCAAGTTGATCGCCAAGATCGATGCCGCGCTCCAGCGTATCGAGGACAACACCTACGGCTATTGCGAGGACACGGGGGAGCCGATCTCGTTGAAACGGCTCGAGGCCCGGCCGATCGCGACGCTCTCGGTGGAAGCGCAGGAGCGCCACGAGAAACGCGAGAAGGTCTATCGCGACGAATAGAGCCTGAGCCGCAGAGATGCGGCTCTTTGTTTTTGGATGCAAAGCGCCGTTTCGCGCCGCGATCAGCATTTTGCCTTTCGCTTGCAACCCCGCGCCGCGCGAGCGCAATCGCGAAAAGTGAATCGTAATCAATGGGCTAGACTTAACTCCTCCGAGCTCACGTGAGTTCGGATGAGCAACAGCCTTCACTTCAGGTGCGGGAGGTTTCGCGAGTCGCGTCAACGACATCGACTCGAATGCTGAGACACCGATCCAGCAGCTTCACGCGTCGCTGCAATCAGGCCTGTTGCGCCCCTAAAAGGCGCGCTTCCCCATAAAGCCTGGACCAGTTCAATATTTCCTTAAACGCGGCAGCAGGCCATGAGGCTGTCCCATGTGATGTGGCCGATCTGCGTCCGCAGCTCATCCAGCTCGGGCTGGCAATGACGTGCTGCCGTGCGGCCCCGCGCTTGTCACACCCCGGCGGGGATGCTGAAGTGCCGCCCTCGATTGCGTAGCGTAGGAGGCGGCGCCAATGGACAATATTCTCAAAGCCGCAAAGGCGATCGCGCTGGCGCGCCGCAACCACGCGCCGCTCGCGGCGCTCGAAGTTCCTCCGGCCGATGAAGCCGAGGGCTATCAGGTCCAGCGCGCGCTGCACGATCTGCTGCTGCCACATGTCGGCCCGCTCGTCGGTTACAAGATTGGCTGCACCAGCCAGGTGATGCAGGATTATATCGGCATTCCGCACCCTTGCGGTGGCGGCGTGTTCAAGAAGGGCGTGCACGAAAGCGGCGTGCAGCTCGCGGCTGCCGACTATGTCCGGGTCGGCGTCGAATGCGAAATCGCCGTGCGGCTCAAGCGCAATCTTGCCGCCGGCGAGGCGCCGTTCACGGCCGAATGGGTCGGCGAGGCCGTCGAGGCCTATCATCCCGCGATCGAGATCGTCGACGACCGCTATGTGAAGTGGGAGACGATGGGCGCGCCGACCTTGATCGCCGACGATTTCTTCGCCGCCGGCTGCGTGCTGGGTGAGAGGGTGCCGCGCTCGTCCGTGCCGGACCTGAAGGCCGTCAAGGGCCGCGCCATCGTCAACGGTGAGGAGGTCAGCCACGGCACCGGCGCCGACGTGCTCGGCCATCCCCACAACGCACTCGCCTGGCTCGCCAACCATCTCGCCGCCGAGGGCAAGGGCTTGCACGCGGGACAGCTCGTGCTGACGGGGAGCCTGGTGAAGACGCTGTGGCTGAAGGCCGGCGACAAGGTGCGGATGGAGCTGGACGGGCTGGGGACGGTCGAGGCGGAGTTTACGTGACGTCTCCGCCGTCATTGCGAGGAACCCGTCGCGACGAGGCAATCCAGAATATTTCCGAGGCGGCAGTCTGGATTGCTTCGCTTCGCGTAACTGCCCAGGTGGCCGTTTGTATTCTCTTGACTGACCACATGTGTTTGTGAGTCAAGGTATGGGTGACGCCGCCAAATTCCTCATTGTCTGTG
>NZ_JADPJJ010000168.1:0-75469 GCF_023073375.1 Bradyrhizobium sp. 197
CACCTCACGATGACGCCCTTGCGCTTCGCTAATCCTTCGCCGCCATCAGGCTGGATAGAGGACTTCCACCTCCAAGCTGTCGTTCATACTCGGCACACAACAAAAATGGCGGGCCTCAGCCCGCCGTTTTCGTTTGGATGGATGCCCGGATCGAGTCCAGGCACGCCTGAACTAATTATCCAAAAAGCTCCGCAGCTTCCTTGACCTGCTCGGATGCTTCAGCTTGCGCAGCGCCTTCGCTTCGATCTGGCGAATACGCTCTCTCGTCACCGAGAACTGCTGGCCGACTTCTTCCAGCGTGTGGTCGGTGTTCATGCCGATGCCGAAGCGCATGCGCAGCACGCGTTCTTCGCGCGGGGTGAGCGAGGCGAGCACGCGCGTGGTGGTCTCGCGCAGGTTCGACTGGATCGCGGCGTCGATCGGCAGGATCGCGTTCTTGTCCTCGATGAAATCGCCGAGGTGCGAATCCTCTTCGTCACCGACGGGCGTCTCCAGCGACAGCGGCTCCTTGGCGATCTTGAGGACCTTGCGGACCTTCTCCAAGGGCATGCCGAGCTTCTCGGCCAGCTCTTCCGGGGTCGGCTCGCGGCCGATCTCGTTGAGCATCTGGCGCGAGGTGCGCACGATCTTGTTGATCGTCTCGATCATGTGCACGGGAATGCGGATGGTGCGCGCCTGGTCGGCGATCGAGCGGGTGATCGCCTGCCGGATCCACCACGTCGCGTAGGTCGAGAACTTGTAGCCGCGGCGGTACTCGAACTTGTCGACGGCCTTCATCAGGCCGATGTTGCCTTCCTGGATCAGGTCGAGGAACTGCAGGCCGCGGTTGGTGTACTTCTTGGCGATCGAGATCACGAGACGGAGGTTGGCTTCCACCATCTCCTTCTTGGCCTGGCGCGCTTCGCGCTCGCCCTTCTGCACCGAGTGCACGATCTTGCGGAACTCGATGATCTCGAGGCCGGTCAGCGCCGCGAGCTGATGCACCTCGTGGCGGAGGTCCTTGATCCGGTCCTTCTCGTGATGGACGAAATTCTTCCAGCCCTTGGCCGACAGCTTCGAGACACGATTGAGCCAGCGCGGATCGAGTTCCGAGCCGGTGTAGTTGCGCAGGAAGTCTTCGCGCCCGACGCCGTGGCTGTCGGCAAGGCGCATCAGGCGACCCTCATGCGAGACGAGGCGCTTGTTGATGTCGTAGAGCTGCTCGACCAGACTGTCGATACGCGCCTGGTTCAGGCGCAGCGACTTCACCTCGACGATGATCTCGTCTTTGAGCTTGCGGTATTTGCGCTCCTGGTGCGGTGACAGCGAGGGCCCGTGCGAGGTGCTCTCGAGCTGGTTCTGGATGTCCTGTTCCTGAAGCTTGCGCAGCTTCTTGTAGCTATCGGCGATCTTGTCGAAGATCTCGACGACCTTCGGCTTGAGCTCGGCCTCGATCGCCGCAAGCGACATCTGGTTCTCGAACTCGTCGTCCTCGTCCATGTCGGCTTCGGCGGCGGACTCCGCGGGATCCTTCGCGGCTTCGCCGGCATTGCCGGGCGCAGGCGCGGCGCGGAACGGGGTCGGCGACGGCGGTGCGGCGGGCGGGGCGACATGCGCGGGCGCGGCGCCAGTGACCTGGCCGCCTTCGGCCGAAGCTTCACCGGTCTCACCGCTGGGACCGGCGATCATCGCAGTGTTCATGCCGGCCTTGGCTTCGGGCCCGGCATAGGTCGCTTCGAGATCGATGATGTCACGAAGGAAAATCTTTCCTTCGTTGAGCTCGTCGCGCCAGATGATGATGGCCTGGAAGGTCAGCGGGCTTTCGCAGAGGCCTGCGATCATCGCCTCGCGGCCAGCCTCGATGCGCTTCGCAATCGCGATTTCGCCTTCGCGCGAGAGCAGTTCGACGGTGCCCATCTCGCGCAGATACATGCGCACGGGATCGTCGGTGCGCTCGCCCGGCTCGCTCTTCTTGACCTCGGTGACGGCCTTCTGGGTGACTTCGACGAGCTCGTTGTCGGTCTCGTCCTCGCCGCCCTCGTCCTTGTCCTCCTCGCCTTCGCTATCGTCGGCTTCGGTGACATTGATGCCCATGTCCGAGAGCATCGACATGATGTCCTCGATCTGCTCGGGCGAGGTCTGGTCGGACGGCAAAACTTCGTTGAGCTGATCGAAAGTCACGAAGCCGCGCTTCTTGGCCTGCTTGATCATCTTCTTCACGGCCGCGTCGGACAAATCGAGCAACGGCGAGGGCGCGTCCTGGGAGTCCTTCTCCGGCGCGTCCGCTGCCTTGTCGTCTTTTTCCTTGTCCTTCGCCTGCAGCGTCTTTGCCTTGGTGGCCATCCATTGCTCCTAAACGCGTTTCACACAGACGTTCGCCGCGCCCGCGTGAAATCACTTGAACCTGTTGCTCGCTGCTCTCGCTTCGTCAGATCTCGACACGGAAAGGGCGGCGCGAACCTCTTGTCGCCACCCCCGACCTTATCTCTCGCCGGATTTGCCTAACGCTTCGTAGAGCCTCTTTGTCGCAGCGGATGCAGGTGTAGTGCCAACAGCAATTGCGCGGATTCATTCCTGACGCGTCTGTTCTGCCTGCGGCCGCCTGGTGGCCAAAGTGCTACAAGACCGTTAAGCCTCGATTAACCCTGTTTTTGCCGCCAAACCTCGGATTTGGCGAGTCTTTTAGCGGTCCCGGCCGCGGCCGTCCGCATGATTCTTTCATCACACGCTCTTCTGGAACCGGCCCGACAGCTCGCCAAAACCCTCGATCAGGGCTTCGGTGCCGTCGACTTCGCCTATCCGAGCCTTGACGTCACGCAGCCACGCCATACTGGCCTCGCTGGAATCCTCCCCCAAGGCCAGCTCGGCGTCTTTCAGCTCTCTAAGTAGTGAATGCCACTGCCGATGCAAGGCAACCAGCTGATGCCAGGTGGAGAGAACGTCGTCCCGTGCGGCACCCTCGCGGGCGCCCCACACCGCCGCGGTCGTGATGCTGTCATCAACCTTTTGAATAACCTGCGAAAATCCGCCCTTCTCGAGGTCGCCGCGCATCTTTTCGGCCTGCTCGCCGGGGTCCGGCGAGTGGTGATGGTCATTGGCAAAGGCGGCGATGATGCCGGCCCTGAGCTTATGGGCCTCGGGATGGGCGAATTCCAGGGCCGCGACCTCTTCGAGATGGTCATGCAGCAGCCAGGGGTGGTTGATCAGGCTCTGCAGGATCAGGGCTTCCCGGCGCGAGATGGCGCTGCGCTGGCTGCGCATGATCGGGCTTGCCGCCAGCTGGGCGCTCGCCGCCTGGTAGGGCCCGGAGGGCAGCTGGATGGGACCGGGCGGGCCTCGGCGGCCTCCACCAAATCCTTGGCCGCCAAATCCTTGGCCACCAAATCCCTGGCCACCGAATCGATTCGCGCCTCCGCCCCCACGGGGCTGGAGCTGGCGACCGCCGGGGCCGGGGCGGAAATTGCCTCGGCCGCCAAAGCCACCGCGTCCGCCGTCGGGGGCAAAGGCGCGCTGGAGCCGCTCGGCAAGATCCTGCCGATAATAGCGCCGCACCACCTCGTCGCGGATGCCGTTGGAGAGATCCTTGATGCGCGCCTCCAGCGCGGCGCGGCGCTCGGGCGTTGCGAAATTGCCGCCTTCGAGCTCGCGCGACCAGATCATCTCGGCGAGCGGACGCGCCGCCGCGATCACCTCCTCGATGGCGCCGCGGCCGCCTGAGCGCACGAGATCGTCGGGGTCCTGCCCTTCCGGCAGCAGCGCGAACCGCAGGCTCTTGCCCGGTGCGAGGAATGGCAAGGCAAGATCCGCCGCACGATAAGCCGCCTTCTGGCCGGCGCGGTCGCCGTCGAAGCAGAGGATCGGCTCGTCCGCCATCTTCCAGAGCAGCGCGAGCTGGTTTTCCGTGAGCGCGGTGCCGAGCGGCGCCACGCTGCCGGCAAAGCCCGCAGTGACCATGGCGATGACGTCGACATAGCCTTCGACCACGACCAGGGCGCTGCCGTCATGGGTGGCTTTGCGCGCCGCCTGGTGGTTGTAGAGATTGTCGCCCTTGTGGAAGAGCGGCGTCTCCGGCGAGTTCAGGTATTTGGCCGGAACGTCCTTCTCCAGCGCGCGCCCGCCGAAGGCGATGACGCGGCCGCGCAGATCCGTGATCGGAAACATCACGCGATCGCGGAAGCGGTCATAGGGCACCGGGATGTCGTCGCCGGCCACCAGCATGCCGGCCTCGATCATGTCGTCGACGGAGACGCCGAGCTTGCCGAGATGCTCCTTCAGCGCAAAGCGATCGGGTGACGCATAGCCCAGCCGAAACTGCAATTGCGTCGCGGGCGAGATCGCACGGTCGGCGAGATAGCCGCGCCCCTTGGCGCCGACACGTGAGGCCAGCGTCTCGGCATAGAACTTTGCCGCGAGATCCATCACGTCATGCAGCGACTTCCGCCGCTGCTCGTGCCTGGCAGCATCGGGCGTCACCGCCGGCAGCGGCAGGCCGGCCATGTTGGCGAGCCGCTCCACGGCCTCGGCAAACGGCAGGCCGTCGGTCTCCATCACGAAGCTGATGATGTCGCCGTGCTTGCCGGAGGAGAAGTCGTGGTAAAAACCCTTCTGGTCGTTGACGAAAAACGACGGCGACTTCTCCTGCTGGAACGGCGACAGCCCCTTCCACTCCCGCCCCGCCTTCTTCAGCTTGACGCGCTTGCCCACGACTTCGGAGACCGAAAGCCGGGCACGCAGCTCGTCGAGGAATTGGGGCGTGAAGCGCATGGGCTTTGGGTCTAGCGCGAATCAGCATGAGTCAGGGTGAAGGATCAGGGATATAGGTGCGACAGGGCTAGAAGTCAGGTTTCTCCGGGTTATGCAGGTTATTCGACCTATGCACAGGGCAGAAAATCTCTCACGCAAAGGAATGCCCACCCGGAACCCCTAGACTGCTCTCGACGAGCAAACAGCTTTTGACTTTTCCAGTGGAATCCGAAATCGTTGACATCCGACGATTACGTTTGTATATACAGAAAACGATGAAGTCGCGGCTACGGCTTCAGACGTCATAGCAAACCTCATGCGCGGCAAGATGCGGTGTCATTTGGATGATTTGCCATGACGGAAGACTTGCAGCTGCTGTTCGCAGGCGTTCGCGACTTTGGATGGGATCCGAAGAAGCGCGCGTCCAACCTGCGGATTCACGGAATCGACTTCGAGGACGCGCGCGGAATTCTCGACGGCTACACCTTCATCCGCCGGTCGGATCGCAATGACGAAGTCAGGTACCAAATCTTCGGTTACATCGCCGGGCGGGAAGTCGCGGCAGTCTGCGCGATCCGCGGGGCGGTCTGCCGGTTCATCTCGGTCCGGCGCGCGCGCGAAGACGAACGAAAGAAATATTATAACCGTTTCAAGGGACTACCCAAGGAAGGGCAAGACTGACTGGGCCCGCGTCGACGCACTGACCGACGAGGACATCGCCAAGGCCGTCGCCAATGATCCCGACGCGGCGCCGATTGACATCGATTGGTCGGATGCCGTGCTGGTGATACCGCCGAAAAAAAAGGCCATCTCCATCCGCGTCGACGAGGATGTGCTCGACTTCTTCAAGCGCGATGGCGAGGGCTATCAGCGGCGCATGAATGCGGTGCTGCGCTCCTACATGGAACAGAAGTCGAAGCCGAAGAAGCGGGCCTGATCCGGGCAAATCCCGTAGAGATAATGACGAGCCACTTGAACCAGACCCGGTTCCACGCTTCCATGGGCCATGTTCAGGACCTTCCGAGGCGGCCAGAGCGGGGGTTGGCGCATCACCTCGATTTCGCCCGTGACGGGCGAGCCCCTCGCCTTCATGCCGGCGCTGTCGGTCACCGACAGCGAGGCCATCTCGTTGCCGCTGGTGCCCTCGCGCAATGCCTGGCGGCTGGTCGGCGTCGCGAGCACGCTGCGCTACACCGAGCGCGCCGAACAGCAGCAGCTCACGTCCGTGCAGGCCGGCCTCGGCCGGCTGGAAGCAACCAGCGCGGCGCTGATCCCGATCCGCAAGTCGCAGGCCTGGTGGGAGTTGACCCAGGAAGAGCGCCGCAGGATCTTCGAAGACAAATCGCACCACATCGCGAGCAGCCTGCGCTTCCTGCCTGCGATTGCGCGGCAGCTCTATCATAGCCGCGACCTCGGCGAGCCCTTCGATTTCCTGACCTGGTTCGAATTCGCGCCCGCGCACGCCTCGCTGTTCGAGGAGCTGGTGGCGATGCTCAGGCGAACCGAGGAGTGGACCTATGTCGAGCGCGAGGTGGACGTGCGCGCGGTGAAGGAAGTGCTGTCGGCTTAGTGTTGAAGAAAACGACCGGTCTCGATGCGCGGCAGATCGGTGACCGGCCAGTTGTAGATGTAGGTCCAGGCCGGTGCAGTCGCGCCGTCCGCGCCTGTCACCTCGACCAGCTTGCGCAGATATTCGGTCGGCTCAGGAAAGCCCTCGCCGCAGGCCTCGTACATGTCGAGCTCGCTCAACAGCTCGTCGGGCACGTGAAGGCGAAAGAGCTCGCCGTGCACGATGTCCGAGGCCGCATCCGACAGCAACAGCCCAGGATAATGCTTCACCAGGATGAGCCGGCCGCGGCAGGTCGCTTCACTCAGGAAATCCGCGTGGCCCGCAAGCAGCCGCGCCATCGGATGGTCGAAGCCGCGCATCAGCGTGCCGTAAACGAAAAGACGATCGGAGGCCATGGCCTTCTATAACCGTCAATCAGCGGCATGCAAATCGCAGCAGATCTACGAAACTTCCGCCTTCAGCTCCCGGCCGCTGCGCTGCTCGTCCGACACCACCCTGATGTTCACTTCCATGGCGTCGAAGACGTCCTGCGAGCCAATATAGGTGCCGTGCAGCGGGATCGCCTGGCGCGGGTCGCGGGCGACCGCAACGCGGATGAGGTCGCGGGTGCCGACGATGCCGTTGGTCGGATCGAACTCGATCCAGCCCGCGGTCGGCAGATAGACCTGCACCCAAGCATGGGTCGAGCCGCCGCCGACATGACGTTGTGCGATGTTTTCAGGCACGAAGATGTAGCCGGAAACGAAGCGCGCGGCGATGCCGAGCCGGCGCAGCGCCTCGATCATGAACAGCGCATAATCGCGACAGGTGCCGGTGCCGGACTGCAAGGTGTCGAGCGGATGCTGGGTGCCGGGCTCGTGGCGCTTGCGGTACTTGAACTGCTTGCGGATGGCGTGCGTCATGCCGCTCAGGATCTTGAAGGTCGGCGTCGGCGCGTCCTCGTCGAGAAAGCCGCGCGCCCATTCCGAGAGCTCGCCATCGGGATCGGCATAGTGCGGCGTCGTGTACTGGACCAGGTCGGGATATTCCTCGTCGTCATAGACGAACGGGTAGAAGTAGGCCGCATCGTCCGCCGTCAGCGCGAACTCCTCCACCGGATTGTGTTCGACGGTGACGGACCAATCGAAGGTCAGGCAATCCGTGCGCTCGTCGAAATCGGCGATCGCGACCGAATTGCCGAACACGTCGTGGATCCAGCGCAGCGACATCGGCTCCGGCGAAATCTCGAGCTGAGAATCGAGCACGCGCAGATCGTGCCCGTCGCGCGGACGCAGCATGATCCTGTGCTCGCCGAACGCCACCGAGCGCTTGTAGCGATATTCGGTCTTGTGATGAATCGTCAGCAGCGGCATCGTCAGGCAATCATGGTGATGTCAGGCGGACCAATCTATAGCGATTCCCGTCCGATTTTTCGGGGTGACTGCTTTTTCCATAGGCAATCTGGATGGCTTTAGACACAATCAACGCGACCGATCAACTCCTCGGCGGGGGTGACATTCCGCCAGTGCATGAGGTGAATGCGCAAGCGACATCGCCCTTTTTGCTCACTTCGGATCACTACGGACGGATTTTGCCGCGCGCGCTCGGCGACCTTGGCGTCACTGAGGCCGAGCTGACGCGGCACATCGCCTGGGACATCGGCATCGCCGGCGTCGCCGATCGGCTGGCAAAAATGCTCGACGCACATCTGATCGCGCAGCGCTATTCGCGGCTGGTGATCGATTGCAACCGCCCGCCAGCCGCCGTCAGCTCGATCCCCGTCATTTCCGAAGCGACCGCGATTCCGCGCAACGAAGGCATCTCCGAGGGCGAGCGCGCCGCGAGGCACCGCGAGATTTTTGAGCCCTATCATCACCGTATCGATGCCGCGATCGACCGCCGCCTGCACGACAAGCGGCCGACGGTGCTGGTGTCGCTGCACAGCTTCACGCCGGTCTATGCCGGCGTCGCCCGTCCCTGGCACATCGGCGCGCTGTATAATCGCGACACCATGCTGCCGCATCTGCTGCTCAGGCACCTGCGCAGCCAGGGCGATCTCGTCGTCGGCGACAACGAGCCCTATGCAGTGAGCGACCTCACCGACTACACCATCCCTGTTCACGGCGAGGCCCGCGGCCTCGTCAACACCGGCATCGAGATCCGCCAGGACCTCATTGCCGACCAATCCGGCCAGCAACAATGGGCCGAGCGGCTGGCAAGGATTTTTGCGGAGATCGAGGTGGAGCTGAGGGCGGAGCGGCTGGTCGATTAGCCCCGCGTCGCAACGATATCCTCGCCGATCGAGATGCGCATCGCCGCCGCAAAGGGTTCAAGGCCAACCGGCCCGATGGAGCTATTTCGCCCTGGTCAGCGCCAGCCAGATGCCGCCGCCGATCATGAGGCCGCCGGAGACGCGCGACATCAGCCGCGTGCGGCGGGCCGAGAAAAATTTCCGGGCGCGCCCGGCCGCGATGGCGTAGAGCGCATCCGTCATCGCAGCGGTGACCATGAAAGTCGCCCCCAACAGCGCGACCTGCGGGAAGTGGTCGCGGTTCATGTCCATGAACTGAGGAATGAAGGCGCCGAAGAAGATAAGCACCTTTGGGTTCGACAACAGCACCAGGAAACCTTGCAGGAAGAACCCGCCGCGCGGCGGCGCCGGCGGCTGGTCGACATTGACGCCCTCGACCGGCGCCCAGATCAGCTTGACGCCGAGCCAGATCAGATAGGCGGCACCGGCAAAGCGAACCCAGTCGAACCAGTAGCCCATGGTCGCCATCAGCGAGGTCAGGCCGACCGCGACGATGCCGATGACGATGGCGAGGCCTACTTGCGCGCCGGCAACATTGGTCAGCGCCGCACGCGTGCCGTGGCGCAGGCCATTGGCGATGACGAGGGTGACGATGGGACCCGGCAGCAGCGCCAGCGCAATGCAGGCGGCGACGAAGGCGAAATAGGCTTGCATGGACATCATGGGGAGGACTCGCTGAGGGCAGTTTGCGGCATTAATGCATGGCACTCACTTTCCGTCCAGCGCCGCCATCACCCACGCCTTGATCTCCTGGGTTTCGAGGAACGCGAGTGCCGCGCGCTGCATCACGCCTGCTTCCCCACGCCCCTGCGTCGCTGCAACGAAAAGATCGCAGCGCCGCGAGACGGCGATGCCGATTGCGGCATGACGAGCGCCGTCAGGCATATCCAGATCATAGCGCCTGGCACGGCCGTGCATCGCTCCGACGCCCACTTCCTCACCCGGCGCGACGGCCGCAAAGCGCGGACTGATCAGATCGATATCGGCGACACGATCCACCTCGTCGTCGTCAGCGACACCGCGGTCGCAATTGCAGAAGCCGCGTTTCGCGCGCAGGTACAGCTCAGCGCCGGCGCAGGCGCCATCGCAACGAAACGCGCGGCCGGCGGACCAGCCGTCGCGCGGGAACGGCCAGGCGATCTCGCGCCAGCGCGCTGTCTGTTCCGCCGGTGCCGGCGCGAGCTGATAGGCCCCGACACCGGACGCGCCCAGCGCAAACACCACAGCTGCGATCGCCGCCCCGCGCCGCATCGTCAGGTCTTCGGCAGACCGGCGGCCGCGCGCGCCGGTCCGGTCAGTTCGAGAATGTGCAGGCCGGTATTGGCACGATCGACGATGTAGACGTAGCCACGATCATCGGTCTCGACATTGTTGGTCTGGATCGCGACCTTGCAGCGTTCGCCGCCCTCGATCGGAATGCAGCGTTTGTCGGTCGCGCTCGTGATCGACGGAATGAAGTAACCGACTTCCTTTGGATGATAGGGATCGCGGATGTCGAGCGCGCGCACCCCGGCATTGAAGAAGGCGATGAAGGCCATCTTCTTGTAATAGACCGGCGCCATGCTCTCGTTCGCCGAATGCGAGCCGAAGCGCCCGCCGCGCCGGCAGAACTGTCCGCTCGCCTCCGGCACGGTGTAGCTCGAGATCATCATCGGCCGCGTCTCGGTGGTGACGTCGGCGAACCACACCATCTGCCGCGCCTCGCCGCATTCGTTCAAAATCGCCTCGTCCACGATCATGACGATGTCGCGGGTCTTGCCGTCCTTGTCCTCGGCAAATTCCGCGACCGGCATGTCGAGCATCGGAAACGTGGTATGCGCGCCGTTGAAGGCCGACATCGGCATGCGCGAAATCTCGGGATAGCGCAGATTGTCCGGCGTCGGCTCCTTCGGGCCGTTCAAAAGCTTGTCGCGATCGACGATCTGCAGGATGCCGCCCTTGTTGGTGCCGTAGCCGAAATAGACGCGATTGCCCTGCGGCCCCGTCGAAATCGGCCCGTGCAATTCGGTGGGCACCGCGCCGGTCGAACCGGGCTCCTGACCGGGCAAGCCAAAATCCCTGATCTTCTGCGGATGCGCGGGATCGCTGAGATCATAGACCTGCGTCATGCGCCGCGTGCGCCAGTCCGGCGCGCCCGAGACGAGGAAGGCAATGCCGGTGTCGCACTCCCACCAGCTCTTGTGCGTGTCCTTCAGGCCGTCGATGCGCGTGACGAGCACCGGGCTTGCGGGATCGGCGACGTTCCAGATCTCATGCGCCTGGCTGCCGAAGGTGCGCAGCATGTAGACGGCGTTGGGATCGCCCTTCGGCAACGACTTGCCGTCGCAGATGCGCACCATTTGCGCGCCGCCGGATTCATACTTGCCCTCCTGTCCCGGCAGGTGCCGCAAATATTTCGGGCGCGCGGGATCGGTGACGTCGACGATCGAGGTGCCGTTCGGTTCGGCCTGCCCGGTCATCGGATTGACGGGAGCGGGCACATCGTCGGTGCCGCCGTGATGGCCGATATAGGCGATCCAGCGGTCGCCCTGGTGATGGATGGTCGGCTGATAGGCGCTACGCGCCTGGAGGTCGCTCGCACCGACCAGCTTCATGTTGGAAGCTTCGGGCGGCGCGCCGATGGTCTGCTTCTGTGCATGTACCGCGGTGCTGCAGGCGAAAAGGACGAGGCCTGCGGCAGTCAAGACGCAACGGAACATCGAAGTCCTCCCGGAACCAATCTACGTTGGCTGAGATTTATTTCTAGCACAGCCATTTGCGCGCCCCAAAGACACCATCTTGACATGCAACTATTTGGTTGCCTATTATTCCTGCCATGGATGACGTCTTCAAAGCGCTCGCCGATGCGTCACGACGGTCGCTGCTCGACAGGCTTCACGCCAGGAACGGCCAGACGCTGAACGAGCTCTGCGAAGACCTCGCGATGACGCGCCAGGCCGTGACCAAGCACCTTGTGATTCTGGAAGAGGCCAATCTGGTCACGACCATCAGGCATGGCCGCGAGAAGCTGCACTATCTCAATCCGGTGCCGATCCATCAGATCGGCGAACGCTGGATCAAAAAATTCGAGCGCGGCAAGCTCGCCGCGCTGAGCGAGTTGAAACGCCAGTTGGAGAAGCGCGATGAGTAAGCCGCAATTCGTCTATGTCACCTACATCGAGACCACTCCGGAGACACTGTGGGAGGCGCTGACGTCGAGCGAATTCACGAGGCAATACTGGTTCGGCGCCGAGGTCCAGTCGGACTGGAAGGTCGGTTCCCCCTTCGCGCTCCTGCTGGAGGGCGAGACCACCGATTCCGGCGAGATCCTCGAGGCTGATCCGCCGCGGCGACTGTCCTACAGCTTCAAGCACCAGAAGTACGAGGAACTGCGCAATGAGCCGATATCCCGCGTCGTGTTCACGCTCGAGCCGTTCGGCTCGCTCGTCCGTTTGACCGTGCTGCATGACGGATTCATCGAAGGCGGGAAGTATCTCGGGGCCGTCTCCAATGGCTGGCCGGCGATCCTGTCCGGGCTCAAGAGCCTGCTGGAAAGAGGCAAAGTGCTCGCCATTCCGCGCGCAGCCCTCAACAAGGGATTCGATGCAAAATGAACCTTGACCAATTCAAGCCGCTCACCGTCTACACCATCTACATTGCCTCGACGCCGGAAAAGGTGTGGGAAGCACTGACTTCGGCCGAGTTCAGCAAGCAGTACTTCTTCGGCAATGCCGTGGAGGTCGAGTCGCGACTTGGCGGCGCGTTCATCGTTCGCACGCCCGATGGCGCCCTGCACATCAGCGGCGAGGTGCTCGCATACGATCCGCCGCGAAAGCTCTCGGTCACCTTCAACGTCAATTGGCCCGAGCTGATCGAAAAGCTCGGACCGACCCTGGTCACCTACGAGATCGAACCGGTCGGCGAAGCCGTTCGCCTCACGATGAGCGAAGGCCACGACCGTCCGCTCAGCGACGACATCCTCTCCGGCGGCCGCACCGGCTGGCCCGCAATCCTGTCGGGGCTGAAGAGCCTGCTGGAAACGGGCAAGGCGCCGCAGATCAAGACGGCGCCGCCGGTGCAGATGCTGGAAGCGTTGAAGGCGATGGGGATCAAGACACCGTAGCGGGCGGGCTCTGGGCCCTCATCGCTTCTTCTTCACCGCCGGCGGATTGATCTCGTCGATCTTGCGATTGCAATCCGCTTCCGAGTCGTGCGGTCCCGAGACAAAGGTCCCGCTGACCTTGATCGCGTACCAGCCCGACTCTACGCCGAGCCGAAGCGCTTCTTCTGTCTTGACGTGCCGTGGGGAGAACGTTTGCATCAGGGGTGCTTTCGGTTGGCGTTCGATCTCATGATCGAATCGCGGTGGAACCTTCGGGCGTCCGCGGCATGAGCCTGCCGCATCCAGCTCACCCGCTGGAATGGGCAGTATGCGCAACGACCGCTGTTATGACGTCGGCGACGAGTTGACTTTACCGGTGCGAGGGAGTGAGGCGCTTCACGTCGCGCGCGAATAGTCGTGGCGCTGCGTATGCGCAGAGAAGACAAGCCTTTCCGACATTCCCGCACCGTGCGCGCAATCGCTGCAATTAGCTATCGCTTTCTCGCCCGCGCCGCGCTTTTGAAGCGCCAAATGCCGCTTTCGATCTAATAAGCCGTCGAAAGCCTTGTGTGCGACCGCTCCGTAGCCATGTTGGGAGCTTAGCCAAGGGAAAAACGTATGAAGCTCCGCGTCGGGTTTGAGATGCTGTACGAATTCCCGCAGCCCACGCCTATGCTCATGGTGTTGGGCACGCACTTCACGCGCGCCTCCGATGTCATCGTGCCCGACCTGCTGACCACCAGACCCTCGGTGGCGATCAGTCCCTATCGTGACCTCTTCGGCAATTGGTGCAGCCGCATCGTGGCGCCGGCCGGCGCCTTTCGCCTTGCCGGCGACGGCGTCGTGAGCGACAGCGGCCTGCCCGACCCGGTGTTTCCGAACGCGTCTCAGCACGCCGTCGAAGCGCTGCCGGCCGACACGCTGGTCTATCTGCTCGGCAGCCGCTACTGCGAGACCGATCGCCTGTCGGATATCGCATGGAAATTGTTCGAGCACACGCCGCCTGGCTGGGCGCGGGTCCAGGCGATCTGCGATTTCGTTCACCGTCACATCGCTTTCGGCTATGAACACGCGCGCCCAACCAAGTCGGCGCGGGAAGCCTACGACGAAGGCAAGGGTGTGTGCCGCGACTATGCGCATCTTGCCATCACGTTCTGCCGCTGCATGAACATCCCGGCGCGCTACTGCACCGGCTATCTCAGCGACATCGGCACGCCGAAGCCCTGGGCCGTGGGAGATTTCGCCGGCTGGTTCGAGGCTTATCTCGGTGGAAGCTGGCACGTGTTCGATCCGCGCAACAATACGCCGCGGATCGGCCGCGTGCTGATCGCACAGGGACGCGACGCCGCGGACGTCCCGATCACCCAGACATTCGGTCCGAATACCCTGCTCAATTTCAAGGTATGGACCGACGAGGTTGCCTGATGACCGGCAGCAGCGCCGCCCTCAGCGCCGATGAATTTGCATCATTGGCCGAGATTAACTCGAACCGACCTCATCCGGCGCTCGCCGCCTAGCAACGGGCGAATAGCTCGCTGCCGTTGCGTCCGGCGCCTGTTCCGCCACCGGCACCACGATCCTCCGATAAAGATGCCAGTTCGCGTGCCCGAGCACGGGCAGCGTCACCACCGCGGCCCAAGAAATACGGCAGCGCCGAGACGATCAGCAGCATCACGATGACGGCGGCCCAAAATCCGGTCAAGGCGCCCGACGGGGTCGGCAACCGCCCTCATCCTGACCAAGCCGTTCCGGCGACGAGACCTCGCAGCGATGCTGCGGTCAGCGCTGTCGCGATGAGATGACGACGTGCTCTACCCGAGCGCCCGCAGTTCGCGCCGCAGCACCTTTCCGGTCGCCGTCATCGGCAGTGTCTCCGCGAACTCCACGAAGCGCGGGTATTCGTGGGCGGCGAGCTGCACCTTGACGAACTCCTGGATCTCGCGCGCGAGCGCATCGCCGGCGGCAAAGCCCGGGCGCAGCACGATCCAGGCCTTGATCGATTCGGTGCGGATCGGATCGGGAATGCCGACCACCGCTGCCATCGCCACCGCCCGGTGCTTCATCAGCGTGTGCTCGATCTCGGACGGGCCGACACGATAGCCGGCGGTCGTGATGACGTCGTCCTCGCGGCTGACGTACCAGAAGTAACCGTCCTCGTCCTGGATGCCGAGATCGCCGGTGAGCAGGAACTCGCCGGCATATTTCTTCGCCGTCGCGTCCGGATTGCGCCAGTACTCGATCATCGTGCACGGGCACGGCTGGCGCACGCCGATGATGCCGCGCTGTCCCCTCGGCTGCTCCTCGCCTGTGTCGTTGACGATGCGAACATCGAAACCCGGCGTCGCCTTGCCCATCGAACCGGGGCGGATCGGAAACAGATTCGCGTTGCTGCCGATCACGAGATTGCATTCTGTCTGGCCAAACACCTCATGCGCGTCGATGCCAAAAGTCTCGCGCACCCAGCCGAGCAGCTCGCCGCCGAGGGATTCACCGCCGGTGAAGATGCTGCGCAGCTTGACACCGGAATGCGTCACGCCGGCCTGCCGCATCAGTTTTAGCGCAGTCGGCGGCAGGAAGACGTTGCGGACACCGAGATCGGCCATCATCTGCATTGCCGCCTGCGGCTCGAATTTTCGCGCGCGGTGACCGACCAGGGGAATGCCGTGATACCAGAACGCGAACAGGCCGTTGACGAGTCCACCGATCCAGGCCCAGTCCGCCGGCGTCCACATGAGATCGCCGGCGCGCGGCAGGAAGTTGTGGCACATCTCGACATTGGGGAGATGGCCGAGCACCACGCGATGCGCATGCAGCGCGCCCTTCGGATTGCCTGTCGTGCCCGAGGTATAGATGATCAGCGCGGGATCATCCGCAGACGTGTCCACCAGTGCGAAGTCAGGCGATGCGGCCTTGATCGAATCCCAGAACGATTTCGTGCCCGCGGCTGCGCGCTCGCCGACGACATAGACGTTCTTCAGGTCCGGCAGGCGGTCGCGAATCTTCGAAAGCTTCTCCCAGCCGCCCTCGTCCGTGACGATCGCCTTGGCCTGTGAATTCGAAAGCCGGAACTCCAGCGCGTCCTCGCCGAACAGTGTGAACAGCGGGATCGAGATCATCGCCGAACGGAATGCCGCCATGTGCGCGATCGGCAGCTCCAGCGATTGCGACAGGAACACCGCGACGCGGTCGCCGCGAGCAAGACCATCCGCCTTCAGCACATTGGCGAAGCGACGCGACATCTCCGCGACCTCGTCGAAGGAGGTGCGCGTGATGGCGCCGTTCTCGTCGGCATAGACCAGCGCGAGGCGGCCAGTGCCGTCGGCATGGCGATCGCAGCAGGCCTCCGCCATGTTGAAGCGCGCCGGGACGTCCCAGCGGAAGTTGCGATAGAGCTCGTCGTAGGTTGCGGCTTCAGTGAGCATGAACTTGATCCTACCTCACGGTCGCGAAGAACTTGCGGACCTCGCCGACGTACAGCTCCGGCTGCTCGAAGGCGGCGAAATGGCCGCCCTTCTCCATCTCGCTCCAATGCGTGATGTTGTGGAAGTTCGGCTCCATCCAGCGCCGCACCGGCGTGATGATCTCCCTGGGGAAGACAGCGACACCGGTCGGCACCTTGACGACCGGCGTGGTGCGGCGCTTGCCAAAACTTTCCCAATAGAGCCGCGCCGATGAGGTCGCCGTCTCCGTCGCCCAATAGAGCATGACGTTGTCGAGCAGCTCGTCCCGGGTGAAGATGTTTTCGGGATGGCCGTTGCAATCGGTCCAGGCCCAGAATTTTTCCAGAATCCAGCCCGCCTGCCCGCTCGGCGAATCCGTCAAGCCGTAGCCGAGGGTCTGCGGCCGCGTCGATTGCTGCTTCGAATAGCCGGAGTCGAGATCGACGTAATGCTTGAGGCCGGCGAGCGCCCGCTTCTCCTCCGGTGTCGGCTCGCCATCGACCTTCGGCGCTGCGTTGAAGGCGAGCGTGATGTGAATGCCGGCGCAATGGTCGCCGTCCTGCATGCCAAGCGAGGTCGTCACCGCCGAGCCCCAGTCGCCGCCTTGCGCGCCATAGCGCGCGTAACCGAGCCGGTCCATCAGCTTGGCCCAGGTCGCTGCGATGCGATCAACGCCCCAGCCGGTGGCCTTCGGCTTCGCGGAGAAGCCAAAACCCGGGAGCGACGGACAGATAACATGGAAGGCATCGGCGGGATTGCCGCCATGCGCGGCGGGATCGACCAGCGGCGCGATCACCTTCTGGAATTCGACGATCGAGCCGGGCCAGCCATGGGTGATGATCAGCGGCAGCGCCGCCGGCTCCTTCGAGCGCACATGCAGGAAATGGATGTCGAGCCCGTCGATCTCGGTGGTGAACTGCTCGAAGCGATTGAGTTTCGCTTCGCGCGCCCGCCAGTCGTAGTCGTTGGCCCAATAGGTGCAGATCTCCCGGATCCATTTCAGCGGCGCGCCCTGGCTCCAGTCGTCGACCAGCTCCGCCTCCGGCCAGCGCGTGCGCGCGAGGCGCGACTTGAGGTCGGTGAGGATGTCGTCGCCGATGGCGATGCGAAAGGGTTTTATGGCGCCGGTCATCGGTTGCCTCCCGAGTTTCTTTCGTCATTCCGGGCGCGCGAAGCGCGATCCCGGAATGACGGCTCAGCCCGTCAGCGCCGCCTTCACCATGCCGCTGGCCTTGCCGAAATCCATCTGGCCGGCGTACTTCGTCTTCAACACGGCGATCACCTTGCCCATGTCCTTCATGCCGGCCGCGCCGGTCTCGGCGATCGCGTCCGAGATCGCTTTCTTCACGTCGTCGTCCGACATCTGCTTCGGCAGATAGGCCGAGATCACCGCGATCTCCTCGCGCTCCTGCGCGGCGAGCTCGGCACGGCCGCCCTTCTCGTAGAGCTCGACCGATTCCTGGCGCTGCTTGATCATCTTCTGAAAAACCCCGAGCAGGTCGGCATCCGACAGCGGCGGCTTGCCGTTGCCGCGCGCCTCGATGTCGGCGTTCTTGATGGTCGAGTTGACCATGCGCAGCGTGGACAGCTTGCGCTCTTCCTTGGCCTTCATGGCCTCCTTGACCGCATTGTTGATGTCGTCGCGCAGCATGATCGTGCTCCCCTAGAATATCCGACGCCTGATCTAGGCCGTTCGCAGCCCTGAGACAACCGGGGTTCCCAGCCATTCGACCAGCGCTCGCACCGTTGCCCCAGGCTGCTCCGGCTGCGGCAGATGTCCGCAATTCTCCAAAACGACGAGCTTCGCGCCGGCAATGCCCTCCGCCATCTCTTTCGAGAACGCGTTGGGGATGGTGTTGTCCTGATCGCCCGTTAGCACCAGCGTTGGGCATTTGATCGTGGCAAGCGTCGGCCGTGAATCCACCCGCGCGATGATCGCGGTCTGCTGCCGCAGATAACCTTCGACGCCGACGTCCTCGCCCTGCTCATGCACGAGCTGGCGAATGGCGGCATCGTCGCGGCGCGAGGGATGCACCAGTTCGGGAAACATCTCCTCGCGAGCCGCACACAGCTCGCCGCGCTTGGCACGCTGCATAAGGCCGCGGCGGCGCGTGGTCGCCTCCTCCGTGTCGGGCCGGGCCTGCGTGTTGATCAGCGCGAGCCTGGCCACCCGCTCGGGCGCCTGGCGCATGATCTCGAGCGCGACGTAGCCGCCCATCGAATGGCCGGCGAGCGCGAAGCGCGGCGGCGCCTCGCTCAGCACCCGACGGGCGATCGCGGCCATGCTGTCGTCACGGATATGGTTGGCGACCATCACCGGGCCGAACCGCCAGAGCGAGGGGATCACCGGGGCATAGATCCGGGCCGAGGACGCCAATCCCGGAACCAGCACAATCGGGGTCGTCTGGTCCATTATTGCCTCTCAAGCCCCGGAATTTGCCGGAAATTATGCCACCGAGCTTAAGGGCCCGAGGAGAGCTGTCAAATATGCAAAAACGCATGTGAATCCGCGCTTCTCCGCTTTGACGGCAGCGCCCGCGGGGACTATGAACCGGGCTTATGACACAATCCGAAAACGATACCGCCTGGCCGGACCACAAACCGACCGCGCTGTTGGTGCTTGCCGACGGCACGGTGCTCGAAGGCTTTGGTCTCGGCGCCGAAGGCCAAGCCGTCGGCGAGGTCTGCTTCAACACCGCGATGACCGGCTACGAGGAGATCCTCACCGATCCCTCCTATGCCGGCCAGCTCATCACCTTCACCTTCCCGCATATCGGCAACGTCGGCACCAACGACGACGACATCGAGACGGTGAACATGGCCGCGACGCCCGGCGCGCGCGGCGTGATCTTGCGCACCGCGATCACCGATCCCTCGAACTACCGCGCCACCAAGCATCTCGACCAGTGGCTGAAGGCGCGCGGCATCATCGGCCTCTCCGGCATCGACACCCGTGCACTGACCGCGCTGATCCGCAGCAAGGGCATGCCCAACGCCGTGATCGCGCACGCCAGGGACGGCGAGTTCGATCTGCATGGCCTGAAGGAAGAAGCGCGCGAATGGCCGGGCCTCGAGGGCATGGACCTCGTGCCGATGGTCACCTCCGGCCAGCGCTTCACTTGGGACGAGACGCCGTGGCTGTGGGAGAAGGGCTTTGGCCGGCAGGACAAGCCTGAGTTCAACGTCGTCGCCATCGACTACGGCATCAAGCGCAACATTTTGCGCCTGCTCGCCGGCGTCGGCTGCAAGGTGACGGTGGTGCCGGCAACGACCTCGTCCGAAGATATTCTTGCGATGAAGCCGGACGGCGTGTTCCTGTCGAACGGTCCGGGCGATCCGGCCGCGACGGGCAAATATGCCGTGCCTGTGATCCAGGACGTGATCAAGTCGGGCACGCCGACGTTCGGAATTTGTCTCGGTCACCAGATGCTCGGCCTCGCGGTCGGCGCCAAGACGAGGAAGATGCATCAAGGCCATCACGGCGCCAATCACCCCGTGAAGGACGAGACCACCGGCAAGGTCGAGATCACCTCGATGAACCACGGCTTTGCCGTGGACGAGAGCACCCTGCCGACGGGCGCGACCCAGACTCACATCTCGCTGTTCGACGGCTCCAATTGCGGTATCCAGCTCGACGGCAAACCGGTGTTCTCGGTGCAATACCACCCCGAGGCCTCACCGGGTCCGCGCGATTCGCACTATCTGTTCCAGCGTTTCGCGGACCTGATGCGGCAGAACAAGAGCGCGTAAGGCGCGCTCTTGCGACCACTTTGATGACATCGAGCCCGGGCCTTCTCCCGGGCTTTGTCATTGAGGAACGCCACCTGATGTCCCTCGTTGATCCCTGCTACGGTCACGCAGGAGCCCCGCCATGCCCGCCGTCCGCGATAATGCCGAGCCGCTCGCCATCGTGTTCGAGGACGACGGGCTCGTGCCGAACAACATCCTCCCGTTCCTGGTGTACCAGGGCGCGGTGAAGTTCGATTCCAGACAGCCGGAAGAGACGATCGAAAGTTTGTTCGAAGCGAACGGCTGGGGCGGGACGTGGCGCAATGGGGTCTTCGACTATCTGCACTATCACGCGACGGTGCATGAGGTGCTCGGCGTTGCGCGCGGGAGCGCGCGGGTCCGCTTCGGTGGCGACCACGGTCAGGAGCTGGAGATCAAGGCCGGGGACGTCGCGATTCTCCCTGCCGGCACCGGGCATCAGTGCATCAAGGCGAGCGAGGATTTCTGCGTGATCGGCGCCTATCCGCCGGGTGCGACGATGGAGATCACCCGGGCGACGCCGGAGAATCACGCGAAAGCGCTGAAGACGATTCCAAACGTCGCGCTGCCGCCGGCCGATCCGGTGACGGGCAAGAATGGCGCGTTGATGCGGTTGTGGCGGTAGTCGCAACGACGGTGCCGCAGGGTGGGCAAAGCCAAGCGTGCCCACCAAACGACTTGAACTGCAGATAGATGGTGGGGCACGGCGCGCGAAGAGCGCGCCTTTGCCCACCCTGCCACAGCGTGCCCTACGCCTCGTTGGCGCCTTCCTGACGTGTGGCTTCGAACAGGAACCAGGTGCGGCGCTCGGTCTCGTCGATGAAGTTCTCGAGGATGCTGGCGCTGGCGACGTCGCCGGCCTCGTCGCACACCTCGTGCGCTTTTCGCATCGCGCTCGCGACGTGCTTATTGTCCTGCATCAATTCACGCAACATCTCGCGCGGCGGGACGTAGTCCTCGTTGTTGTCCTTGATGGTCTGGAGTTTCGCGACCTGGCCGATCGACTTCAGCGTGGTGCCGCCGATCTTGCGGACCCGTTCAGCGAGTTGGTCCGTGGTGGCGAAGATCTGGTCGGAATGTTCGTCGAGCAGCAAATGATAGTCGCGGAAATGCCGGCCGCTGATGTGCCAGTGGAAGTTCTTGGTCTTCAGATACAGCGCGAACGCATCGGCCAGAAGCACGTTGAGCGCCTCCGAAACCTTCTTGACCGCCTGAGGCGACAGATCGGTGGGGGTATCGAGGTCGGGCGAGACCTTGGTAGGGGCTTTGCTCACGGGAAACCTTCCTGTTAGGACGCGGACATTGACGGCGCGCCGTCGCACCCCTAACGCAGGCGGGCAGCGCCGGTTCCTTTGGCGGAACCGTTTGGCCGGGGCCCTCAGATACCATGGACGATTGGATCGATTATTACGACTCGACGCATACGATCTATGTCAGCAAGTTGCATCGCGACCTGCACTTCCAGATCATCGCACGGGACATCATCGGCTATATCTCCTCGCCCGAGGCGACCGTGCTCGACTATGCCTGCGGCGAGGCGCTGTCCGCGAGCCAAGTGGCGGCGGCCTGCGGCAAGTTGATCCTCGCCGAGCCCGCGCCCGGCGTTCGCGGCCGGTTGATCGCGCGGTTTGCCCCGAACACGAAGATCCGCGTCCGCTCGCTCGACGAGGTCCGCAACATGCAGGAGCAGTCGATCGATCTCGCCGTGATGAACTCGGTCGCGCAATACATGACGCCGGACGAGCTCGATGCCGCGCTCCTCAACTTCCGACGTATTTTGAAGCCCTCCGGGAAGCTGGTGCTCGGCGACATCCTCCAGCCCGACGTCGGCATGTTCAGGGACGTCACAGCGCTGCTCAGCTTCGGCCTGCGTCACGGCTTTCTGAAAGATGCGCTGATCGGGCTGATCAGCACCGCGCTGTCAGATTACCGTCATCTGCGTACGCGCATCGGGCTGCAGCGCTATAGCGAGGACGAGATCACCGCCAGGCTCAAGACCGCCGGCTTCGCGGTCCAGCGCGCTGACAGCAATATCGGCCACAATCGCTGGCGGATGACCTTCATCGCGCGGCCGCCTTTGGTGCGTTAAGCATAACGATTGCCTGGGGTGGCTTGTCGCACCCCGATCGGCAATGATCGCCACGGCCCGGTGGCGGAAGCGTCTACGCGAGAGCAGTGCATCGCTCTTCATCCTGGTTCAAATCCAGGCCGGGTCTCCAGCCTTCGCCAGCTTCGGCCAGGCGAGCCTTTTCGTAGCGAAGGCTGCCTCGACGAAGCCCGAAGGGCGAAATCGGCGTTGGCGCGCAATCGTCTCAGCTTCAACCCGCAGCAGGCACTTCGCACTCCGACAGCAGCTGAAGCCGGTCGGCATCCTTCGCTGCCGATTTCACCACCGCATCGAGCAGACCGGGGAAACGGGCATCCAGATCCTCGTGGCGCAGCCGCATGAAGCGGTTGGTGCCCGCCACGCGCGTCTGCATCAGACCGGATTCCCGCAGCTTCGCGAAATGATAGGCGAGATTCGACTTGCCGCTGAGCGCGTTGAAGTCGCCACAGCACAATTCGCTACTGACACCTTGCTGCTGGGCGAGCTGGTAGACGATCGCCAACCGGATCGGATCGCTCAGGCAATCCAGAACCATCGGCAGCTCGATCTGCTCGCGGGTGGGGTGGGGAGGCGTGCGGCTCATGGTCTGACGATCATAGCGAAATGGCCTCGATGTTCAATAGTTCTTGAACCAATTGACTCATGCACCGGTCCAATTGATAGTTCAATAAACATTGAACATGGGGATTTTCCGATGAGCGTATTCTGGTTGGCCTTGGCGGCCTTTGCGATCGGCACGGAAGGCTTTGTCATTGCAGGACTTTTGCCGGCGATCGCAACCGACCTGTCAATTTCCGTCTCCGCCGCCGGCCAATTGGTCACCGCCTACGCCCTCACCTATGCCGTGGGCTCGCCAATCCTGGCGGTGACGATGAACAATATCGACCGCCGCACCGTGCTGGCCCTGGCGCTATCGACCTTCATCGCCGGAAACCTCGCGGCGATGGTGGCGTCCAATTACGGCCTGCTGCTGGCCTCGCGCATGCTGATGGCGCTGGGCTCCGGGCTGTGCATGCCGACCGCGCTGGCCGTATCCGTGGCCGTCGCCTCGCCGGAGCGGCGCGGCCGCGCGGTGGCGCTGGTCACGTCGGGACTCACGGTTGCGACCGTCATCGGCGTTCCCCTCGGCAATCTCGTCGGCAGCCTCTTCGGATGGCGTGCGACCTTTGCCATGGTCGCCCTGATCGGCGCCGTCGCGCTCGCCGGCCTCCTGCTCGGCCTACCCCGCGGCCTGCCGCGCAACACGGCCTCGCTCAGCGAGCGGCTGGCGGTGGCGCGTCACAGCAATGTCCTGATCGCACTCGTGATCACGATTTTATGGGCGCTCGGCGGCTTCACAATGTTCACCTATTTCGCGGTCCCGCTGCGCGCGCTGGGCTTCGACGCCTCGCGCATCAGCCTCGCGCTCCTGGTGTTCGGCGCGGCCGCCGCGATCGGGAACATGCTCGGCGGCCTGTTGGCCGACCGGCTGGGCACCATCGTCACCGCGGCGCTCGGCCTGACCGGCATGGCCAGCGCGCTTTTCCTGCATTCGCTGGTGCTGAAATTCCTCCCCGGCCAGGCGCATTACGCGATCCTGGGCCCGATCTTCCTCCAGGGGCTTTCGGGCTGGGCGTTCTATCCGGCCCAGGTCGCCAGCATCATCCGGATCGACCCCAAGGCCTCGATGATTGCGCTCTCCCTCAACGCCTCGGCCATGTATCTCGGCTTCGCGATCGGCGGAGCCTTCGGAGGCGCCGTGCTTGCTTCATGGAGCCCGGCTGATCTCGGCTGGGTCGGCGGATTGAGCGTTTCGGCTGCCCTTCTGGTGCACCTTGCCCGTGGCTGGCAGGCCCGACCAAAACCGGTCAAAATTGCCGGTTGATGGGCGTTTTTCGGGGTTTCGCCGCCCCGAAAACTGGTCTAAGACCCACCCGCGCGCAGGGAGACCACCGCGCTCTCGGCCAAAGGGACGCGCAGCAAGCGCGCCCTTTTTTTGTGCCCAAATTCCACTTCGGCGAGAGTTGATGCCCAAACGTACAGACATCACCACCATCCTGATCATCGGCGCCGGTCCCATCGTGATCGGACAGGCCTGCGAGTTCGACTATTCGGGCACGCAGGCGGTGAAGACGCTGAAGGAAGAGGGCTACCGCATCGTCCTCGTCAATTCCAACCCGGCCACCATCATGACCGATCCGGAATTGGCCGATGCGACCTATATCGAGCCGATCACGCCGGAGATCGTCGCAAAGATCATCGAGAAGGAACGTCACGCCATCCCCGGCGGCTTCGCGCTGCTGCCGACCATGGGCGGACAGACTGCGCTGAACTGCGCGCTGTCGCTGCGCCGGCAGGGCACGCTCGAAAAGTTCGACGTCGAGATGATCGGCGCCACTGCGGACGCGATCGACAAGGCCGAGGACCGCCAGCTGTTCCGGGAGGCCATGACCAAGATCGGGCTTGAGACGCCGAAGTCGCGGCTCGCCAACGCCTCCGCCCTGAAGAAGTCCTTCCGCGACAAGTACCAAGCCGAACGCGCAAAGGCCTCGGGCGCGGCACTCGCAGAACTCGAGCAGCAGTGGACCCTCGGCGAAAGCGACCGCCGCAAGCGCTATCAGGAACATGCGCTCGGCCAGGCGCTGATGGCGCTGTCCGAGATCGGCCTGCCCGCGATCATCCGCCCCTCCTTCACCATGGGCGGCACCGGCGGCGGCATCGCCTACAACAAGGAAGAGTTCCTCGACATCATCGAGCGCGGCCTGGATGCGTCTCCCACCAACGAAGTACTGATCGAAGAATCCGTGCTCGGCTGGAAAGAGTACGAGATGGAGGTGGTGCGCGACAAGAAGGACAATTGCATCATCGTCTGCTCGATCGAGAACCTCGATCCGATGGGCGTGCACACCGGCGATTCCATCACGGTGGCGCCGGCGCTGACGCTGACCGACAAGGAATACCAGATCATGCGCGACGCCTCGCTGGCGGTGCTGCGCGAGATCGGCGTCGAGACCGGTGGCTCCAACGTGCAGTTCGGCGTCAATCCCGAAGACGGCCGCATGGTCGTCATCGAGATGAACCCGCGCGTGTCGCGTTCCTCCGCTCTGGCTTCGAAAGCCACCGGCTTTCCGATCGCAAAGGTCGCCGCCAAGCTTGCGGTCGGCTACACGCTCGACGAAATCGCCAACGACATCACCGGCGGCGCCACGCCGGCCTCGTTCGAGCCGACGATCGACTATGTCGTCACCAAGGTGCCGCGTTTCGCCTTCGAGAAATTCCCCGGCGCCTCCACCACGCTGACGACGTCGATGAAGTCGGTCGGCGAAGTCATGGCGATCGGCCGCACCTTCCAGGAAAGCCTTCAGAAGGCCTTGCGCGGGCTCGAGACCGGTCTCACCGGCCTTGACGAGATCGAGATCGAAGGTCTCGGCCGCGACGACGACAAAAACGCTATCCGCGCCGCGCTCGGCACGCCGACACCGAACCGGCTGCTCCAGGTCGCCCAGGCGATGCGGCTCGGCTGGTCGGACGAGGAGATCTTCAATTCCTGCAAGATCGATCCGTGGTTCCTCAGCGAGATGCGCGGCATCGTCGACATGGAAGCGAAGGTCCGCAAGAGCGGCCTGCCGGGCAACGCGTTCGGCATGCGCACGCTCAAGGCCATGGGCTTCTCCGATGCCCGGCTTGCGATGATCGCGGAGACGACGGAGGCGGAGGTGACGGCGAAGCGCCACGCGCTCGGCGTCCGCCCGGTCTATAAGCGCATCGACACCTGCGCGGCCGAGTTCGCTTCGCCCACCGCCTACATGTACTCGACCTATGAGGCGCCGTTCGCGGGTGCGCCTGCGGACGAGAGCGCGCCGTCCGACAAGAAGAAGGTCATCATCCTCGGCGGCGGGCCGAACCGCATCGGCCAGGGCATCGAGTTCGACTATTGCTGCTGCCATGCCTGCTTCGCGCTGCATGACGCCGGCTACGAATCCATCATGGTCAATTGCAACCCGGAGACGGTGTCGACCGACTACGACACCGCCGACCGGCTCTATTTCGAGCCGCTCACCGCCGAGGACGTGCTGGAGATCATCGCGAAGGAGCGCACCAACGGCACGCTGCATGGCGTGATCGTGCAGTTCGGCGGCCAGACCCCGCTCAAGCTGGCGCGCGCGCTGGAAGCCGCCGAAGTGCCGATCCTCGGCACCTCGCCCGACGCTATCGACCTGGCTGAGGACCGCGACCGCTTCAAGCGGGTGCTCGACAAGCTGCGGCTGAAGCAGCCGAAGAACGGCATCGCCTATTCGGTCGAGCAGGCGAGGCTCGTCTGCACCGATCTCGGACTGCCGCTGGTGGTGCGCCCGTCCTACGTGCTCGGTGGCCGCGCGATGCAGATCATCCGCGAGGAGAACCAGCTCAACGATTACCTGCTCGGCACGCTGCCGGAGCTGGTGCCGTCTGACGTCAAGGCGCGCTACCCGAACGACAAGACCGGGCAGATCAACACTGTGCTCGGCAAGAACCCGCTGCTGTTTGACCGCTATCTCTCCGACGCAACCGAGATCGATGTCGATTGCCTCTGCGACGGCAAGGACACCTTCATCGTCGGCATCATGGAGCACATCGAGGAAGCCGGCATCCATTCCGGCGACAGCGCCTGCTCGCTGCCGCCGCATTCGCTCGATGCCAAGATGATCGAGGAACTGGAGCGGCAGACCCGCGAGCTCGCGCTGGGTCTCGACGTCGTCGGCCTGATGAACGTGCAATACGCCATCAAGGACGGCGATATCTACGTGCTCGAAGTCAACCCGCGCGCCTCGCGCACGGTGCCTTTCGTCGCCAAGGTGGTCGGCACGCCGGTTGCGAAGATCGCGGCGCGCGTCATGGCCGGTGAAAAGCTCGCTGACTTCAAGTTGAAGAAGGCGAACTTCAAGCATGTCGGCGTCAAGGAATCGGTATTTCCGTTCGCCCGCTTCCCCGGAGTCGACACCGTGTTGGGTCCGGAGATGCGCTCGACCGGCGAGGTCATGGGTATCGACCGCTCCTTCGCGGTGGCGTTCGCCAAGAGTCAGCTCGGCGGCGGCACGCGGGTGCCGCGCAAGGGCACGGTGTTCGTCTCGGTTCGCGAGAGCGACAAGACGCGCATCGCCGAGGCCGTTCGCGAGCTGCATTCGCTCGGCTTCAAGGTGCTGGCGACATCGGGCACGGCGCGCTTCCTGACCGACCAGGGCATCCCGACCGAGAGGGTGAACAAAGTGCTGGAGGGCCGGCCGCACATCGTCGACGCCATCACCAATGGCGACGTCCAGCTCGTCTTCAACACCACCGAAGGCCCGCAGGCGCTCGCCGACAGCCGTTCTCTGCGGCGCGCGGCCCTCTTGCATAAAGTGCCGTATTACACCACTCTTTCCGGGGCCGTGGCGGCCGCGCAGGGCATCCACGCCTATCTGGGCGGGGACCTTGAGGTTCGGACCCTGCAGAGCTACTTTTCGGAAACCTGATCGCGAGCGGAAGGCCCACTTTCCGCTAAGTGACTGGCGATGAAGCCACAATGACCGGAGGAACTGTCCGGCCATTTGGTTGTTCAGTTCCGGCGCCAAGCCCATATCAACGTCCGGCGTCGAGCCCGGATAGACTGACGAATCAAGTTGCGTGCGCGCTGACATTTCGGGGCGCGCGCGACCGAAGGACGAGAGAAGAGATGGAAAAGGTACCGATGACAGCGAGCGGCTTTGCCGCGCTCGGGGAAGAATTGAAGAAGCGCCAGTCGGAGGACCGTCCGCGCATCATCGAGCATATCGCGGAGGCGCGCTCGCACGGCGACCTTTCCGAGAACGCGGAATATCACGCCGCGAAGGAAGAGCAGTCCCACAATGAAGGCCGCATCGCCGAGCTCGAGGACAAGCTCGCGCGCGCCGACATCATCGACATCTCCAAGCTGTCCGGCGACACCATCAAGTTCGGCGCCACCGTGACGCTGGTCGACGAGGACACCGAGAAAAAGAACGTGTGGCAGCTCGTCGGCGAAGTCGAGGCCGACGCCAAGAAGGGCCGCATCTCGATCACCTCGCCGCTCGCACGCGCGCTGATCGGCAAGAAGAAGGGCGCCACCGTCGAGGTCAACGCGCCCGGCGGCTCCAAGGCGTATGAGATCACCAAGGTGGAGTGGCGGTAGCGATTTGCCGTTGCGCGTGATTTGAAAAAGGCCGCGCACTGCGCGGCTTTTTTGTTTCTGCATGTTGCTGGGAATGTGATGGGCTCGCGCCCTCACTCTCGTGTCCCGGACGCGCTGCAGCGTTCTTGCGCTGCTGCGCTGCGTCCGGGGCACGAGATCGTGCGAGCTACCTTCTTCCCCTCACGTCGAGCGGCACGGCCGCCTCGTATTTCGAGTTATGCAGCACGAGCGAGGTCCGCACGTTGCGGACGTGCGGGGCGGCGGTCAAATGGGTGACGAAATCCTGGAAGGTGGCCATGTCGGGTGCGACGCATTTCAGGATGAAATCGACTTCGCCCGACAGCATCCAGCACTCGCGCACCAGCGGCTCGGCACGGACGAACTCCTCGAAGGCGCGCAAATCAGCCTCGGCCTGGCTGGAGAGGTGCACCGCGGCAAACACCGTGACGTCGAAGCCGAGCTTTCGCGCGTCCAGGAGCCCGCGATAGCCGTGGATATACCCCTCCTCCTCCAAGGCCCGGACGCGGCGCAGGCAGGGCGGTGGCGAGATGCCGACGCGCCTGGCCAGCTCGACATTCGTGATTCGACCGTCGGCCTGAATCTCGGTGAGAATTTTCAGGTCGATCTCGTCTAGGTTCCGCGACACGTGATTGGAACTCCTGGCGTTTGCGGCGCTATTGGTGCGTTTATCGCAATCCTCATAGCGCAGACGGCCCGACCAGCGCAATTTTATTGCGCGTGCAGCGCAATCGACTTTTGTTCCTTGTTGGAAAAATCCGCCGACAGGGAATGCAATTCTTGCATAGCTCACCAGAAGGCTTAGATTAGCTCTGATATTTCAGCGCCTCCGCGAGGCCTCCCGGCACGTTCCGCGCCCGCGCTGCAATCCCCCGTGAAAGGCATCTGTCGAAATGTCCGCCGCTGTCCATGCAAAGGTCGTCATCATTGGCTCCGGCCCCGCCGGTTACACGGCGGCGATCTACGCCGCGCGCGCAATGCTCGAGCCGATCCTGATCCAGGGCATCCAGCCGGGCGGTCAGCTCACCATCACGACCGATGTCGAGAACTATCCGGGCTTCGCCGACGTGATCCAGGGCCCCTGGCTGATGGAGCAGATGGAGAAGCAGGCGCTGCATGTGGGCACCCAGATCAAGACCGATCTGGTGATCAAGCTCGACACCACGCAGCGGCCGTTCCGCCTCACCTGCGATAGCGGTGACGTCTATCTGGCCGAGACAGTGATCCTCGCCACCGGCGCCCAGGCGCGCTGGCTCGGCATCTCCTCCGAAGAAAACTTCAAGGGCTTTGGCGTTTCGGCCTGCGCCACCTGCGACGGCTTCTTCTACCGCGGCAAGGAAGTGGTCGTGGTCGGCGGCGGCAACACCGCGGTCGAGGAAGCGCTGTTCCTGACCAATTTCGCCTCGCAGGTGACTGTGGTTCACCGCCGCGACCATTTCCGCGCCGAGCGCATCCTGCAGGACCGCCTGTTCAAGCATCCCAAGATCAAGGTGGTCTGGGACAACGCCATCGACGAGATCTGCGGCGAAGGCAATCCGGGCAAGGTCACTCATGTCCGTCTCAAGAACGTCAAGTCCGGCGCGCTCACCGAGCACAAGGCCGACGGTGTCTTCATCGCTATCGGGCATGCGCCGGCGACCGAGCTGGTGAAAGACCAGGTCAAGCTCAAGCCATCGGGCTATGTCGAGGTCGCCCCGAACTCGACCGCCACCTCGGTGCCCGGCCTGTTCGCCGCCGGCGACGTCGCCGACGAGACTTATCGTCAAGCGGTCACAGCGGCCGGCCTCGGCTGCATGGCGGCTCTCGAAGCCGAACGTTTCTTGGCCCTGCGCGCCAGCGAGCGCGCGGCAGCGGAATAAAGATCATGGCACGAACACGCGACGGATTCACGGATATGGACTGGGACAAGCTGAAGGTGTTTCACGCGGCGGCGGAAGCGGGAAGCTTCACCCATGCCGGCGAGCAGCTCGGCCTGTCGCAATCGGCGGTGTCACGCCAGGTCTCGGCGCTCGAGCAGGAGCTCTCGGTCTCGCTGTTCCACCGCCACGCCCGCGGCCTGATCCTCACCGAACAGGGCGACCTCCTGTTCCGCACCGCGCATGACGTGTTCATGCAGCTGCAGGCGGCGCGCGCCAAACTGACCGACAGCCGCGAGCGGCCGAGCGGTGATCTCAAGATCACCACCACGCCCGGCGTCGGCATCAACTGGCTGATCCCGCGGCTCGGCGAATTCACCGCGCTCTATCCGGAAATCCGGATCTCGCTGATCGTCACCGACGAAGAGCTCGACCTCTCGATGCGCGAGGCCGACGTCGCGATCCGCACCCGCAAGCCGACGCAGCCGGATCTCATTCAGCGCAAGCTTTTCGCGATGGGCTTCCACGCCTATTGCTCGCCTGATTACATCAAGCGCTTCGGCACGCCGCGCACGCTGGAGGAGCTCGATTCCCACCGCATCATCACGCTCTCCGACGGCACCTTCGCGCCGCATCTTCAGAACCGCAACTGGCTGGTCGAAGCGGGACGCAACGGCTCGGGTCCGCGCGAAGCCTATTTCAGGGTCAACAACATCCTCGGCCTCGTCCGCGCCTGTCAGCAAGGCCTCGGCATCGCGGCGCTGCCGGACTATCTGATCGAAGAACAGAGCCGCCTCGTGCAGCTGTTCGGCGAATCGGATTCGATCCAGCTCGATACGTATTTTGTCTATCCGGAAGAGCTGAAGACGGTCGCGCGTGTGCAGGTGTTCCGCGACTTCGTGGTGAGCAAGGCGCAGCGCTGGCCGTCCTAATTTCCGCATGACTGACATGCGGCCTCGGCTGTTGCTGCAGGCCGCTCGTCAAGCTCATACTGCTTGCACGCTGAGCCTTCGCGTTGCGCATTTGTCCCCCTCCTCCAGTGGCGCGGGAGTTCAGTAATCCCTCTTGGAAGGTGATTGTGTCGGCCTCACGTGGCCAATACCTTAAGCCGGGCTCGTTCGAGCCCGGCTTTTTTTTGACCTCAACGGCTTTCGCGTTCCGCGAGTGTTGACAGTTCCATGCGTACCCCGCATCCTTTGCAAATGATCACGAAGTCGTGCGCAATTTCGTTCGAGGCAGCCGTCTCGAAAAAAGGCCCCCATCCGGGGACCTCGGATTTTTGCGCGCGCTAAACAAGCTTCGTCATCGCGAGCCAAACCCCGAAAACCCCGCCGCCTGGACGGGGTTTTTTCATGTGCCCTCGTCTCAGGTTTTTCTCGAGAAGGAGATGGAACATGACCGGACTACAGGAACATTTGCACGGGCTCTGGCTGCCGCTGGTGACGCCGTTTCGCGACGGCGCTCTCGACGAAAGGTCGCTGCGGCGGCTGACACGGCATTACAGCGGACAGGCCGTTGACGGCTTCATCCTGGGGGCGACCTCCGGCGAAGGCATGACGCTGCGCGATGCCGAGCTCGAACGCCTCGTCGCCATCGTGCGCGACGAGCTGACCACCGGCCCCAGCAAGCTTCCGATCTGCCTCGGACTGTCAGGCGCGGACACGGCGCGGCTGAAGGACCGCCTCGATGAAACCGCGGACTGGCCGATCGACGGCTACCTGATCGCGAGTCCCTATTATGTGCGACCGTCGCAGCGCGGCGTGCTGGCGCATTTCGAGGCGCTCGCCGATCACGCCGCCTGGCCGCTCGCGCTCTACAACATCCCCTATCGCACCTCGGTCAACATCACCAACCAGACGCTGCTGCGGCTTGCCGAGCATCCGAACATCATCGGCCTGAAGGATTGCGGCGCGAGCCGCGAGCAATCCATCGCGCTGCTGCGCGACCGTCCGAAGGATTTTCGCGTGCTGACCGGCGAGGACGCGAACTATTTCGAGGCACTCAGCGACGGCGCCGACGGCGGCATCGTGCTGTCAGCGCATCTCGAGACCGCGACGTTTGCGGCTGTGTATGCCGAGCTGAAGCGCGGCAACCACGATGCGGCGCTGGCGCGCTGGCAGGAGGTCGCGGAACTGACGCGCCTGTTGTTCACTGAACCCAGTCCCGCGCCGGCAAAGTACTGGCTGTGGCGCACGGGCCTCATCGATAGCCCCGAAGTGCGTCTGCCGATGGTCGAAGTCGGCAGCGAACTCGCCGCCCAGCTCGACCGCGAGATCGAGCGACGGATGCAAGTCGCGGCGTAGAGCTTCCTCTTTCGATCCACGCACGCTCGCCCTTCTCCCTTGCGGGAGAAGGGAAGACGCACCGTGGTTAACCACGCGCGAACGGCCTTCGCTGCTGCCGCATGACGCATCCACGGCTCGTTTACGCAAACGCGCCTATCGTTTTCATTCACGGTCTTCAAAAGGGGGAATAACCATGGGGCAACGCATCCGCCCGCCGGCGGCAGATATATTCGCGTCCGCCGATCTGTTGCGCGGAATTCTGGTGGTGTCGTCGTTCGGCTTCTGGGCGGTGATGCTCGGCCTGATGCCGGTGCTGGTGTTTCGGGTCTGGCTCGCCTGACACGGAGCACGTCCGGATGGTTAATCCGTGGGTTAGACTTGTGTTCGAATGCGCGCGAGATTGCGACCCGGAATCTTAAAGCATCCCGCCTATCGTTCATGCCCATAAGCGAAGAAATCGCGGGGGCGTTTGTGAATAGTCATAACGAATTGGCGTCGCATTACGACGCTGGACAGCAGGGCTTTACCACCGAGGACATTCTCTGGGCCGCCGGCATCTGGTCGGTGATCCTCACTTTGTCGCCGGTGATCGTGTTCTACATGCTGATGGTGGCCTAGCTTTCATAGTGATCTCCAGAAACGCAAAACGCGCGGAGATCCGCGCGTTTTTCGTCCGGGGAATGATTTATGGAAATTACGCCGCCTGCTTGTGCATTGCGCCGGAAGCCGACGCCGTGCCGCGAATAGCCTTCACCGAACGTTCGATCGCCGCCCACAGCCTTGCGATTTCCTGAGCCGCACGGCTCTCGGCCTGATATTCCCGCGCGCCTTCGCCGTGGCTCAGCGCCATCAGCAAATCCGAACGGTTGGTGATCTGGCCGCCCCACACCGGGGCCCGGAATTTTGCCAGCGCCTCGCGGGCGATGGTGACGATCGGGCTTTCGGACTCGTCGCGGCGCGCCGGCGCGCCGTTGAGCACGACCGCGTAGGGCTTGCGGGCCGCACGGCACATCTGGATCGTTTCCTGCACCGCGTTGACGTCGAACACGCCGGGACGGGCCGGGATCACGACCATGGTGGCATTGCGGATGGCGTCGTCGACGACGGCCGACAGGTTCGGCGGCGTGTCGATCAACACCCATTCATAACCGTCGCGCTTGGCAGCGGAGACGATGCCGCTGACCGAGTTCACCGCGGACTTGATCGGCGGCTCGTTGGTGCCACGCAGCTTGTGCCACAGCGTGAGCGAGCCTTGCGGATCCGCATCGACGAGCAGGATCGGCTTGGTCGCCTTGATCTGCGCGGCGAGATGCGCGGCCAGGGTACTCTTGCCCGAGCCACCTTTACGCGATGCAAAAACAATAACGTTCATACCTCTGCCTCCAGATTGACCCCAGGCAGCGAAAATGAATCACCGCGGTGATTCGGGAAAGAAAAATTTGTCGTAAGTTATGCTGGAGCCATGAAATAACAAAGCAGGTTGGCTTTTGAGTCACACTGCTGCGTGCGACGGACAGCGACCAACTGCAGCGGACCGCCCTTCACCCCAGCAATCGTGCGTTTTTTGAGCAGGCCGGCGGGAAAATGCGGAATGCAACCTCGCCGCGCAAACCGCTTCGCGACTCGTTTACATCCCGCCGTGGTCGCAAGCGTCCGCACGCGGAGGCGAACAAAAGGAGTCCGGTGGCTGGTGTGGGACTGATGACCCGGCCATTTTGACTCAAGGCCGTCGAACGAGGGGCCGGAAACGAAATGCCCGGGACTTCAAACGCAGTGCGCGCTTTGCCCGGGCATGATCGCGTTTCAAAAAGGGAACGCGGTGCCGCGCCCTCAGCTTTCGCTGGGTTTCTTCTTCTTGGCCACCTTCGGCGCCGGCTTGGTGGTCTTCTTCGCGGCTTTGGGCGCGATGCTGGTCGGCTTGCCGGCGCGGGGCGCGGCCGCCATGCCGGGCTCCGGTCCAGGCCGGAAGAACGCCCGGCACTCCGGCGAGAGCTGCGACTTCTTCTGGATCATGCAGGCGGTGATGGCGTCGACGTTCGGAACGAAGTCGCCGCACAGCCGCATCGCATCCGGCGTGCAGGCCTGCTGCTCCTCCTGGGAGTAGGCAAAGCCTGCACCCGGGTGGATCAGGACGGCCAGGGCGATCCCCGAGATCGCCGCAGCCATGTATTTCATCATGGATGTTTTAAAGCGGAACGCGGGCATTGATCCCCCAAAATGTCGAGTCGGACGGAATAGTGGGTGAATGGGCGTTCGTTGGCAACCGAGCGGAGATGCGAAAGCCGGGACGTGTGCGGTCTCGGCAACAGGGTGGCCTCGCGAACAAAAACGCGAAAACAACCCCATGCACAGTAGCCAAGTCACGGCGATTGCTGGCATTTCAAATATTAGGATTTAGCGAAATGCAGTTTGACTTGTCGGGCAAAACAGGGGCATCATGTCATCATCACAGCATGTGCGTGGGGTGGTCGGCTTGCTCCTGCGCTGGTCGAAAGCGGGAGCGGATTGCATGGAGCGAAATGAGGCGGACCTGCCGCTGTCGGGCGTGACGGTGGTCTCGCTCGAGCAGGCGATTGCGGCTCCTCTGGCCAGCCGGCATCTTGCGGACTGGGGCGCGCGGGTCATCAAGATCGAGCGGCCGGGCGATGGCGATTTCTGCCGCGACTACGATCACGTGATGAACGGGATGTCGAGCCAGTTCGTCTGGACCAACAGGTCGAAGGAGAGCCTCGCCATCGACATCAAAAGTCCGGACGGCCAGAAGGTGCTCGACGCCTTGCTGCCGCAGGCCGACGTCTTCATTCAGAACCTGGCGCCCGGCGCGGCGGAGCGGCTGGGCCTCGATGCCGCATCGCTCGTGCGGAAATTTCCCCGGATCATCGCCTGCGACGTTTCGGGCTATGGTGCGGGCGGACCCTACAGCAACAAGAAGGCTTACGATCTCCTGGTTCAGTGCGAGGCCGGCGTCCTCGCCATCAACGGTACCGAGGCGGAGCCTGCGAAGGTCGGACTTTCGGTGGTCGACATCGCCACCGGCATGTACATCCTCAACGGCGTGCTGATGGCGCTGTATCGCCGCGAGCGGACCGGCAAGGGCACCGCCTTCCAGGCCTCGCTGTTCGATTCCATCACGGACTGGATGAGCTATCCCGCCTTCTACACCCAGAGTGCGGGCCGGCCTCTGCCGCGAACCGGGGCAAAGCATGCAACGATAGCGCCGTATGGCCCTTTCCGCGTCGGAGACGGCAACACGATCTTCTTCGGCATCCAAAACGACCGGGAATGGCGATCGCTGTGCGCCATTGTCCTTGGCGATGCGGCATTTGCCGACCACCCCCGCTTCCGCACCAATCCGCTGCGCATGCAGAACAGGGACGATCTGCAAACACATATCGAGCAGCGTTTTGCAGCGATGACCAGTGACGAGGTGCTGCGGCTGCTCGACGAGGCCTCGATCGCCAACGCGCATCTGAATTCGGTGGAGGCTTTCCTGGAGCACGAACAGCTCCGCTCCCGCTTCCGGGTGCAAACGGTTGGCTCACCGTGCGGACCGGTGATGAGCTTCCTGCCGGCTCTCACCATTCCAGGCCTGTCGCCCCGGATGGATCCGGTGCCTGGCGTCGGGCAGCACAACCAATCCATCCTCAGCGAACTCGGTCTCGCAAAAGAGACATGACGATGGCCCCTCAGCGGCCGACGCGGGTCTATCTGGCCGTTCCCGCGCATCGCTCCCGTCTCGTCGCCAAGGCAGCTGCCTCGGCCGCGGATGCGGTGTTCATGGACCTCGAGGACGCCGTGCCGCCGTCTGAGAAGAGTGCGGCGCTGGAGGAAGCTGCGCGGTCGCTGTCCTCCCTGGATTGGGGCAACAAGATCGTCGCTGTCAGGATCAACGCCGTCGACAGCCCCTTCATCGCGCAGGAAATCCGCAAGCTCGCTGCGCTCCCCAGGCTGGATTCGGTGATCGTGCCGAAGGCGGAGCGCGCGAGCGACATCGCCGCCATTGCCGATCAGCTGCGCGCGGCCGCGCCCGGTCGCCCTTCGCCTGTGACGCTCGAACTGCTGATCGAGACCGCGCTGGGTCTCGTCAATGTCGACGCGCTCGCCGCCTCGCACCAAAGCATCGCCGCCCTTCATCTCGGCGTCGGCGATTTCGCCGCCTCGATCGGCGCCCGCTCCTCGGAAATCGGCGCGTCGCCGGACGGCTACCGGCACGTGGGCTCCGCCCAGAGCGGCTATGCTTCCGCCCCGCTCGACCTGTTCGCCTATCCGATGATGCGCCTGCTGGTGGCCGCGCGCGCGTTCGGCCTGCGCGCCATCGACGGTCCGTGCGGCGCGTTCCGGGATGCCAGATTGACTGAAAGCAGCGCGCTCAAGGCCGCGGCGATGGGTTTTGACGGCAAGCAGGTGATCCATCCCGACCAGATCGAACCGACGCTGCGGGCGTTCGTCCCGTCCGACACCGAACTGGCGCACGCGCGGCGGGTCGTCGAGGCCATGGCGCAGGCCGAGGCGCAGGGCCAGGGCGCGGTGACACTCGACGGCAAGATGATCGACTATGCCAATGTGCGCATGGCGCGCCGGATTATCGCGTTGGGGTCGTAGGATCGCATGGCCACGATGTTGATCGTCGCGCCGGTGTTTGCGCTGATCGCGGCGGGCTATGCCGCGGTGCTGTTCCGCTTCGTCTCCGAGACCGCGCACAAGGGCATCTCCGAATTCGCCTTCAGCATCGCCATACCTGCGCTGCTGTTCCGCACCATCGTGGTGTCGGAATTTTCCGGCGTCAGCCCGTGGCGGATGTGGGGCGCCTATTACGGCGCGCTCGCGCTCACCTGGATCGCGGCGCTGGCGCTCTCGGCGCTGCTGCGGAAGCGGCGCGAGGATCGCGAGGACGGGGTCGTGTTCGCGATCGGCTCGGTCTACGGCAACATCGTGATGCTCGGCATTCCCCTGACGCTGTCGGCGCTGGGCAATGAGGCCGCGGGGCCGATGGCGCTGATCCTGTCGGTGAACACGCCGCTGCTCTGGCTCTGCGGCACGCTGCAGATGGAGCTGGTCGACCGCAAGCAGACCGCCTCGGCCGCGTCGCTGATCCTGCCGGTGCTGCTGGATCTCTCCCGCAACCCGATCATGCTGGCGATCGGCTTCGGCCTGCTCTGGCGTCTCACCGGCCTTGGCCTGCATCCCGTCGTCGACAGGACCGTCGAGCTACTGGCGCAGGCGGGATCGCCGGCCGCGCTGATCGCGCTCGGCATCAATCTGTTTCGGTTCGAGGTCAAGGGCGAGAAGCTCGGCATCCTCGTGATGTCCGCGTTAAAACTGCTGGCGATGCCGGCGGCCGCGTTCGTGCTCGCAAAGCTGCTCGACCTGCCGCCGCTCGCGGCCGGCGTGGTCGTGCTGTTCGCGGCGATGCCGACCGGCGCCAACGCGTACATCTTCGCGGTTCAGTACCAGCGGCTGGTGAACCCGGTGTCGGGCGCGGTGGCCCTGGGCACGCTGCTGGCGGCGGTGACGCTGCCGGTGGTGGTGTGGGTGGTGGCGCGCTGAACACTTGCACCATGGTTCGGATGGATTTTGCGTTTACACGCAAAGGTCGCTAGTCTGCCCTGACACGTCCTACAGGGAGGGTAACATGGGACAGCGTGAAGAGATGCTGGCATTGATCAGAAGCGCTTACGCCGCACGCGACCGCGGTGACGCCGAGGGCTTGGTGACAGCCTTTCATCCCGAAGGTCTGTTCACCTTGATGGGCGACAAGAGCGCGCTCGAACTGACAGGGAGTATGCAGGGACATCAGACCCTGCGTGGAGCCTTCAGTAAATTGATTGATGAATTCGGCTTCGAAGGTCGCGAAATCCTGGCTGAGCTGGTTGACGGAGATCGTGTTGCTGTCCATTCCCGCGTGGACGTTCGATACCGTCCGACCGGGCAGGCTTCCAGTACCGAGATCCTGGACCTGTTCAGACTTCAGGATGGCAAGATCGTCGAGCTGATCGAGTTTGCGGACACTGCGCAGATCAAGGCGATGATCTCCTGACGTGCGATGAGGTTCTGTTAGTGTCGCCTGACGTTGGTGAGTTTGGTGCACTGTCACAGTAATTCGTGATTGTATGACCTTCAGGTGATGAGCCTGATGACTGCCGAAAGGGCTATTGAACACGCTGGCCCGCGCGCCAGGCCATCTCCCAGAAGTCTGCCTCGAGTCGGGTGGCTTCCTTGAAGATCGCAATCAGCTCTGCCTCGCGGGCCGGCGTGGCGTAGAGATCGGCGAGATGCTCCATATGCGCCCGCGCTTTGGCAGCGACCTCCTGGTACGGCACGCCGGCGTACTCGGCGATCCAGACGCGGTAGGAGTTCGTCGCAGCGTCCGCGAGGGGGAGCGAGGCGAGCCGCGTTGCGATCTCCGCGTACCCGATCACGCAGGGGGCAAGCGCCACCTTGAGAGCCAGCAGGTCGCCGCGCATTCCCGCGTCGAGCACGTAGCGTGTATAGGCCAGCATCTCGGCCGCCGGAGGAGCCTGTTCAAGGTCGGTCGGGGACAGACCCCAATCGGCACAGAGCTTCACATGCAGGTTCATCTCGACGTCGAGGATGGCCGAAAGGCCGGCCGCTGCTTCACGCATGTCGGCAAGTCTGGGCGACTTGTAGACCGCGAGCGCGTAGGCGCGAGCAAACTCGATGAGGAACAGGTAGTCCTGAACGAGGTAGTGACGAAACGCCGCTTCGGGGAGCGAGCCGTCTGCCAATCCGTTCGTGAAAGGGTGCTCGGTGTAAGCCCGCCACTCAACGGATGCTTCTGTCTTGAGACGCTCGAAGAAACTCACGATCTTTTTCGCCTGGCTTGCTTGTCGATGAACGCCTTTGGTTCGCTACCGATAGCGCATTGCGATCCGACGAGCTACGGTGACCGCGCACAAAACTGGCTTTGAGCAGCGTTACCGATAGGGCACTCTCCGCGTCGAGAGTTTTGTGCACCGTCACCGTAACCCCAACGCGTACATCTTTGCGGTTCAGTATCGGCGGCTGGTGAACCCGGTCTCGGGCGCGGTGGCGCTGGGGACGTTGCTGGCGGCCGTCGTTGCCGGTGGTGGTGGTGGCGGGGAGATAGGTTCGCCGTTGGTATCGGTCGCCGTGCCGATTTCTGCCTGAGTGGTGCGGCGGGAGGGGCGGCAGGAGCGGCTACGAGCGTCTTGTTTGGATGAGTATTGGAAGGAACATCGGCCAATGGAACCGCATCGGCTTCTGCGTAGAATGGAAACTTGGCCCGGTCGTCGTCCGACACAGCTTGCTTTCGAGGCACGCGGTTACTCGCTCCACCGAGCGTGGCAAGCAAGGGTCATCGCTTCCTGCGGCGAGGAAGAGACGGATATCCTCAATCGATATTGGGATGACGTCGCTGTGGAAACGATGCAATCGCTTGGACGGGGCGATCCTGACACCAGGAGCTTCATGGTGCAGCCACGCTATCGCTCGCGCCTTCTGGATGAACTTTTTCTCAACAGGGTCGTCGAAGAGCCGTTTCGAGCTCCACCGCTGATGTCGTGCTTGTTTGAGCGCTATAAGAAAATCTACTTCGATGCGGCATTTCGTGAAGGCGAGACTGCTTTTTTCCGCAGTCTCCACAAGCCTGAAAGCGAGCGTCTGGGTATCAGACCGGTCAATTGGTCCGGAAAGAAGCGTGATTTTATTCCGTTTGCGGATGAATTTTGTATCGCGCTCGGATTCAAGCGCCGCCGCAATCGATGGCTGAAGCCAAGTGCAGGCTTTGGTGACACGCTGACTTTTGAAGTTGGGATCGATACGGGGGGAAATCCTTACTGCATCAGGCCGCCGGTAACCTTCAGAATCTACTGCGAGAACGATCCGGAGTTCGCCTTCGAAATCGAAAATTTGGATGTTTTCGATCGGTTGGTTCCGGGCGTCGCCGAATACCGCCGGAAATTCGATAACGACGACCTTTTGCTTGGAGGTAAGGCGTTTATCGAACTGTTCGACGTCATTGCGGAGTCAATGAAGAATGGCTCTGACCAATCCGAGTGAAACCGCAGATTACGGCGACAGTGCACTAATTTATGTCGCCGACGTCCCAGGTACCTTGGCGCAGGTAGCGTCGGCAGGAGCTGCCCAACGTATTGGTGCAAGACTGGGCATTCGAGCCCGACGGTCCTAAGGTCCGTGTGAAGCGCTCGGGGATACCTCACGAGCGGCTGGTGACCTACATGGCGCACCGCAATCCGGGCCGCACCTACATGAACGTGATCGGCCGAGAGTTCAGCTTGAAGCCTCAGCAGCGCAAGGACTTGCAAAAGCTGCTTCGTGACGAGAACTACGGGACCACGGTGGCCCTGAGGTCCATTGGGGTGACGTACGGTTCGGAAGGTAAAGGCAGGGCAGCGAAGAGCTTCCTCGTGAAGGCCGCCTGATCAGCACTGGCCGCACCAAGGTTTCCCATTCGGAGCCTCAGGTGCGGTCCCCTTGCTCAACGTCATCCCAACATCTCTGAGAGGCCTGTGCCGACGCGAGCCGGCCGGCACATCGTGTATTGCTTCTCATGCGCTATTTGTCTTTGTCCCCAACTTTGCTACCTGCTGGCGGAGAAGAGGTCCCATTTTCCAGGCAGACCTTTCAGCTCATAAGATCCCCGCTCAGAAAACTTCAGATCCGTCCCTGCAACAAGATCGGTTACCACCCGCGACACTAGGACTTCGCTGCTTCCGGACTGCGACATCACGCGCGCCGCGGCGTGGACGGCAATACCACCGATATCGCTCCCTCTAACCTCGACCTCACCGCAATGGAGACCGGCACGTACAGGAAGGCCAATACTCTTCGTCTCCTCGCTGAGCGCCAACGCGCAACGTACGGCACGGCCGGGGCCATCGAACGTCGCTAGAATACCGTCCCCCGTACTTTTGACGAGAGTACCGCGATGTTTGCTGATGAGGCGGTTTGTTAGGTCATCGTGGTTGTCCAGAAGGTCGCGCCAGCGTTGATCGCCAATCTGCGCTGCCCGGTTGGTAGAGCCAACGATGTCCGTGAACAATACTGTGGCGAGAATACGTTCGAAGTCTGCGTCCGCCGCCGCTCGGTGCCCGGTCACGAACTCCTCAATATCGCCCGTAACGGTCTCGATATCGCCGGTCCAGAAAGCATGATCTCCCGATGCGTATTCTATGTACTTAGCGCCAGGGATACTTTCCGCGAGTTTTCGACCCAGGATCACCGGGACCTGAGCGTCGGTCGCGCGATGCAGGATTAGGCACGGCGTGCGGAGCGAAGGAAGGATAGGATTGATATCGATACGTCGGTTCGAAAGGATGTATGACTTCAGCGCACCGGGGCTGCTCCCCAACTTCTCAAACTTGGCGATACGCGCGACCGCTTCCGGATTGCCGATATCACTCGCGAACACCCTGCTCAGGAATTGTCCGTTACCCCACCCGTTCACAACCGCGGCTAGCCGCTCTTGGACGACCTCGGGCGCGAGGTTCGCCGACATCAGGTCCGCAATGCGCGCAAGGCCGCCGAACAACACCACTTGCGAGACCCGTTCAGGATAGGTCGTGGCAAACAGCACGCACATGGCCGCGCCCTCCGAAAAGCCGACCAGCACCGCCCGTTTGGAGCCAATCGCGTCCATGATTGCACGCACATCGTCAATTCGCTCCTCAAGCGAAGGAACGTCCGCGAGACGATCAGATAAGCCCTGTCCTCGCTTGTCGAAAGTGACGACCCGCGCGAATTTCGCAAGCCGGCGCAGAAAACGGGTGTAGCCCGGAAGTTCGTGCTGAAAATCGATGTGCGAAATGATGCCCGGCACGAGAATGATATCGACTGGTCCATCGCCCATCACCTGGTAGGCGATACTGAAGTCCCCACTCTGGGCGTACTGGGTTTCGGGCAGAGTAGATGTGTTCATTGCCAACCCCTGCGCTAAGTCCGCAGTATTATTGGACAGTTAAGGGTGAATATCAATCTGATCCCAAACCTGATGACCCTCTCCGACTAGCCTGGACGGCCTCTCACCAGCCACAAGCCAGTCAATGTCCTGCGACGAGGCCCGCGCTCAAGAAGTTCGTGCAGGTGCTTCTGTGCCGACGCGGCCCCCACGCCGCTGAGGGTCAAACTGCGACCTGCCGCGCGGCCTCGGCCTCGTCCGCTCTCGTGCGTTTAGCCGACGCGGCTCTCGCCAGTCCCAGAGCGGCCTTGCGCCGTCATCGGGTTACCTTGGCGCCACGCGTGCGCATAGCAGGTCCCGACGTCTTAGACAGGCGAGACAATGATCGCGTTGGCCGTCGTGAGCTTTCGGGGATCCCCGTGAGCCGTAATGCCCTGCGGGTCGCTCTCGCCAGTTGCACGCCGTAGCGCGAGAGACATGCGATGGTCCCTCTGGGCAAATAGCATCAATCGAGTTTGTATCGAGGAAACTTCTTCAACGCGTCGGCCATAGCTGCCGGGGTCGGCGCGCCGTACTTCCTGCCTTCAGTCGCCTGGGTGTGGCCAGTTATAGCGTCATTCATCTTCTCCGGCATCCCGATCTCGTCAGCGCGCCTTTTGAAACTGTGCCTCCATGCATGATTGGGGCTGAGTTCAGGGTCATTGACGCCCAACCTGCGGACCCATTCGCCGAGGTGGGCTCGGGCGGTGTCGGCGCGCGACCGCGATGGCTTCAGAGGATCCGCGCTCAATCGCTGCGGCGTCCTGTCATTGTAGAACAGCGCACCCTTCCCTACCTGCTTCACCATCTCAATGAAGCCCTGAGCCAACAGATGCTCGTGGATGGGCACAGTGCGAGGCTTTGCTGTCTTGATAGTGCCGGCGTCCGGCGTGAGCTTCATCACGAACAGCCCCTTGCGGTCCTCCACGTCGATGCCCCGCAGCTGCCTGATTTCCCCAGGCCGCGCTCCCGAGTAGGCACACAGCCACGGCACCCAACGGCGCGTTCGCTCAGTAGGCGTGGACGGCTTCCTTATGGTGAGGCTGGCTTTGAGGATGGTACCGGCCTCTGTTTCAGTGAAGCTGCGGCCCTCCTCGCGGGTCTGCACCTTTCTCGGCACGTCCACCCGGACTTCCTTGAATGGGTTTTGCGCAATCCGCTTGTGCTCGCGGGCCCACCCAAATACGCGGCAGGACGAGGAAAGCCACACCTCGCGTACGGTGATTGCCTGACGCGCCTCGGTGATTAGGCCGTGCACCCATTTGCGCGCGGCGTCCTCCGTGATCCCGTTTGCTCCGACGTCAGCAAACTCCCTCTGCATCTCAAGGAAGACGGCCCGCCAACGCGTCACCGTCTTGGGCGCAGGCCTCGTTGCAAGCACGAAGGCCCCGAATAGCTCCCAGCAGCTTACACTCGGCGCGCGTGTGGGTCCGTCTGTGAACGGCGGGAAAGCGTCTGGAGTATCATCGCGCGAGTAATCACCTTTCGCTCGCCTCTCAAGCACCGACAACAGGTTGTCGCAAACAGCGTCCACGAACAGCGCGTAGGCGGTCGCATTCAAGACCTTCCCCTCGCTGGCGAGGAAAGTCGCTGTGCGTGCCAGCTCAGTCACATGCGGTCGCACCGCGTCACGGACCTCGGGCGCCTTCTCCCAATCGCAATGCGGGTCTGAGCTGGGGTCTTCCTCGTAACTGTCAGGAGCCTCATTCCGCAGCACATCCCAAACGAAGTAGTTGGCCGTTTCTCGCCAACGCTTCGCCGGCCCGGGATCATCCGCATGCTGCTTCACGAACCAGTTGTACCAGCGGCCTGCAAGCGCGATTGCGTTGAGCTTGGTGAGCGGCTGGCCCTCGCCATTCCGATGGGCGCGAAGAGTGGCAATGCGTGTTTCGACGTCAGCGGCCCATTCACCAAGGCGAGCCTTGGTCTCATGCCGTGGCGTGTCAGCGGGGAGCTTCAAGTGGGCCTCACGCTTCGTGCCGTATAGGCGCAGGTACTCCTCTCGGACATCCTCGGGGATGACTTTTCGCGCGAACCACCGATTGTCTGAAAGCCGGTTTAGCGCGACCATTCGCAATGCCATTTGTGCAGCCTTTTGTATTTTGGCAGCGCAAATACGCGAGGTCTATCAGTAAGATGCCGGGATTGCAGTACAATTGCGTAACTTGGTACAGTTGGGTGGGCTCGAACCACCGACCTCCTGTTCCACAGACAGGCGCTCTAACCAACTGAGCTACAACTGCATCCTTGCGAGCCGCGCCTCTGGGCGCCCTGAAAGGGCCGTGACCTAAGGGGGCTGGACGGGGCGGAAACTAGGTGCAATGGGCGTTTTTGGCAAGGCCGCAAGACCCCCAAATCGTCCGCTCGGCGACGTTATTTCCAAAGCAAAACCCGGGCTCTAGGCCCGGGTTTCTTAACTCAAACGACCCAATGCGCTTAGGCGGCGGGCGTGTAGAGCTTGGCGGCGCTGGCCTTGATCGGCTCGGCGGTCGCGGCGGCGACGCGCTGGGTCAGCTCGACCAGCTCCTTGGCCTGGGACTGGAAGGTCTCGAACTGGGTGCGGGTGTGGCCGGTCCACAGCTGCAGCGCTTCGGCCGGCGACTTGAGGCTGAACAGCTGCTGGGCGAAGTCGAGCTGGGCGCTGGTGTTGGCCTTCATGAACTCCACCAGCTTGGCGGTGTACTCGCTCGCGCCCTTGTTGGCGGAGGTGAACACGGCCTCGACGGTGCCGTTGTGGGTCTCGGCGGCGTCCTTGAACTTGGCGTAGCTCTCGCGGGCCTGCGACACGCCCTTTTCGGCGAACGCGCGCATCTGCTCGGGGACCTCGAACGGAATGATCGAGGCAGAAAACGGATCAGTCGCACCTGTCATGGTTATCCCTCACACTAATGAAAAAAACGGAGTGAGCCTTCTGGCGCGCCCGCCGGCCAACCGGGGCCATGTGTTGGCGGGTACGAAGACTGGAAACGCGAAACGAATGATGGCTCGCCCAGCGCCCGGACCATGCCTGCCTAAGATGTCAACATTGTGCAACGCAACGGGTTGGGAGGGTGCATTGCGAAATTTAATCTCGGTAAACATGAGGTTCCCGGACGGCGGAACCCTCGGTTGAGGTATTTGGGCGGCAATTTGAGCGCGCGCCTCGTCCTTCGAGACGACCGCTGCGCGGTCTCCTCAGGATGAGGCTGGGCGGCATGGGTGCCCGGAGGAGCCGCCAACAAGCGGGCGTCGCGAAGGATGGGGATGCAAGCGAGCAGCGGCTTGCGGGGTCAGCCACATTAAGGTTATCGCGGCTTTGGGCCGCCGCCAGGGACCGGCGCCGTGGACCTGCCCGCGCCGGCGCGCGATACTAACCCTTTCTTAAGGCTGTCATTCCCGGCAGCCTTGCACCCTGATGCTGACAAGCGAGACGCGAAGCCGGTCGGATGACGAGTTCGGATTTCCAGTTGCGAGGTGTGGGCGATCCCCGGCTGGCCGTGCACGCGACCTCCCCGCTGCCCGCCTGGCTCTGGTCGACCGACGGCACGCGCGTGCTCTGGGCCAATCCGGTCGGCGCAAAGCTGTTTGGCGCGGCCAATGCCACTGCGCTGGCGGACAAGGCCTTCGGGCCCGCCGACAGCCACCGCCGCCAGGTCGTCCGGCTTGCCGGCCGGCTGCCTCCGAACGGAGCCATCCGGCTCGAACGGCTGCGCGGCTTCGGCGCGCGGCTCGGCACCCTGATGACCTGCGCCTGCGCGCGGCTCGACTTCGCCGATGGCGGCCGCGCGGTGCTCGTCACCGCGATGGACCCCGGCTTACACACCATGCCGCTGGTCGAGCGCCTGCTTCGTCTCGTCAATAACGCCAAGGTGCCGATGGCGGCGTTCGCGCCCGACGGCCTGTTCGTCGGCGCCAGCGAGACCGCCCGTCCCCTGCTCGGCTTCCGCGATCTCACTGATGCCGGCCTCGACCAGGCGCGCAGCGATGCGCTTCGCCAGGGCCGCGCCGAGACGCCGATCGGCATCGGCCAGATGGTGCTGCAACGGGTCGGCAGCGGGGCCGATGTCGGCCTGGTCGCGCTGATCGAGCCTGCCGCGACGGCGGAGGCGGATGCTGCGCCCGAAACCAAAGAAGACATCGCACGCGAGGAGATCGCTCAGCCCGAGGCTGCGCCGCCCGCGCCTCCAGCCGCTGTACCAGCGCATGTGCAAATTGCGCTGCCGAACGAGGCTCCATCCGAATTCGCGCTGTTCGACGCCTTTGCCGAGCCCGTCGAAGCGCCGGAAGCAACCGGGACGAACGCGCACGAACCGCCTTTGAGCGAGCCGACGACAGAGATCGCCACGATCCAGGAAGCGGTCGAGGAAGCCGTCGCCGAAGCCGCGTGCAAGACTCCGGTTGACAAGACTCCGGTTGAAAAGACTCCGGTTGAAAACTCGCCAGAGGCCATCGTGTCGCCGCAGGCCGCGCCGATCACGTCACACATGGTCGAGCCGCCATCGGGCCACGAAGAGCCGCCCGCACCACGTCAGCATCCGCTGCGCTTTCTCTGGCAGATGGATGCAGAGGGCCGCTTTGTGCTCGCAACCAGCGAGTTCATCCGCCTGATCGGCGCGCACACGGCCGCCGGCTTCGGCCGCCCGTGGCGCGAGATCGCCGAGGAGTTCTCGCTCGATCCTGAAAGCCGCGTGGCGCAGGCGCTCGCAAGCGAGGACACCTGGGCCGGGATCACCGTGAACTGGCCGGCCGATGGCGGCGAGCATCTGCCGGTCGAGCTTGCAGGGCTGCCCGTCTATGACGGCGCGCGCAATTTCGCGGGCTTCAAGGGATTTGGCGTCTGCCGCGATGTCGACGGCCTCAACCGGCTCGAGGCGCTCAGGCGTTTCGAGCTGCTGGCCGAACCGCCGGCGCCGCAAAGCCTGTCCGCCGACGTGGTCGAGCCCGAGCCCGAAGCCAAGTCTGAACCGGAGGCACCGCCGCCGCCGATCGAGCCGCCTGAGCCTGAAGCTGAACTGCCCCAACCCACAACCGCAGCGAATTCACACCCAACCGATCCGGAAACGCCAGTGGAAACGCCTCCCAATGTCCTGCCGTTCCGAGCGCCCGGCGACACCAGATCGCCGACGCTGACGCCGGTCGAGAACAGCGCGTTCAACGAGCTGGCCCGGCAATTGTCCGAGCGCCTCGAACGCGACAAGGAAACCATCGCGGCTTCGTCCGAGCCGCCGGCGGCAGAGATCACGCCCGAACCGCCGACGCCGGAGACGGAAGCCCCACACGCACCGGCCGAATGGTTGAACGAACCCGCGCCGCCCGCGCAAGGCCACAGCACGCGCGACCGCGCGCTGCTCGACCTGCTGCCGACGGGCATACTGATCTATCGGCTCGACCGCCTGCTCTACGCCAACCCCGCCTTCCTCGCGCGCATGGGCTATGCCGGCCTGAGCGCACTGGAGAACGCCGGCGGGCTCGACGCGCTTTATGTCGAGCCGGGCGTGTCCGCGGCCAGCAGCACATCGCAAGGCGGCACGCCTGTTACGATCAGCGCGACGCTCGCCAATGGCGAAGCGCCGCTTCCAACCACCGAGGCGCATCTGCACACGATCGACTGGGACGGCGAGAGCGCACACGCGCTGATCTGCGGGCTGCCCAATCCTGCCCCTGTCGTGGCCGCACCTGTTGCCGCGGCGCCTGTCGTCGTCGAAACCATCGTCCCGGAGTCCTTCCCCTTCGCGCCCGAGCCCGAGGCTGGCGATGCGGCCGCGGAAGATCTCGCCGCGATCCTCGACACCACGGCCGAGGGCGTCGTCATGTTCGACGCCGAGGGCAACATCCACGCCTGCAACCGCAGCGCCGAGGCGCTGTTCGGCTATGACGGCGAGACGCTGATGCAGCAGAATCTGGTGACGCTGTTTGCACCGGAGAGCCAGCATGTCGTCGTCGACTATCTCGAAAACCTCAAGAGCCAGGACATCGCGAGCCTGCTCGACCACGGCCGCGAGGTGCTGGGGCGCGAGAAGAAGGGCGGCGTCATTCCGCTCGCGATGATCATGGGCCGCACCAGGCCCGACGGCCCGAACTTCTTTGCCGTGTTCCGCGACCTCTCGCACAGCAAGCAGGGCGAGAGCGAGCTGACGCAGGCCCGCCGCCTCGTCGACGGCGCGGCGAATGCCAAGGCCGACATGCTGGCGCGGATCAGCCACGAGATCCGCACGCCGCTCAACGCCATCATCGGCTTTTCCGAGGTGATGATCTCCGAACGTTTCGGCACGCTCGGCAACGAGCGCTACGGCGAGTACATGAAGGACATCCGCGCATCCGGCGAGCGCGTCATCGCCATCATCGACGATCTGCTCGAGCTGTCGCGGATCGAGACCGGCAAGCTCGACCTCAACTTCGCCAATCTCAACCTCAATGACCTCGTCGAAGCCTGCGTGGTCGTGATGCAGCCGCAGGCCAACCGCGAGCGCATCATCATCCGCACCTCGCTCGGCCACGCGCTGCCGCAGGTGAGCGTGGATGCGCGCGCGATGCGGCAGATCACCATGAACCTGATCTCGAACTCGATCCGGCTTGCCAGCGCCGGCGGCCAGGTCATCGTCTCGACGGCGCTGTCCGACCGCGGCGAGGTCGCCCTTCGCATCCGCGACACCGGCCATGGCCTCACCGAGCGCGAAGTCGCCGCCGCGATGGAGCCGTTCCGCACCCCGCCACCTGGCGATGCCGAAGACAATTCGGCGCTCAGCCTGTCGCTGACCAAGGCCCTGGTCGAAGCCAACCGCGCCCGGTTCAACATCAAGAGCGCGGCGAACTCCGGCTCGCTGATCGAAGTGGTGTTCGCACCGGCGCTGGCGAAGGCGTGAACGGCGTAGTCAGGGTGAGTCAAGCGACACCCGGGAAAGGTCCCGCATATCGCTCCGCTCATGCGGGCTACGCGGAGGCGCGCGCCGCGGATTCGCCGAACCATCGCGATGCGGCCTGAGCAGCTTCCTCCTCGTCGGCCGCACCGTCACTGGCCCACGCGACAAAACCATCGGGGCGCACCAGCACGGCGCTCAGGCCCAGCCTATCCCTGGCGTCATCAGCGACGTAGTCGATCCGACCACTCCAGCGGCTCGCAAGCGCTTGAAGCGGAGATCGAGCGTCAAAATCCAGCAATAGACCTTTCGCCGTCCGGAGGCGTTCTCCGACCGTCGTTCCATCGAGCAATTCGAAATCGGGAACACTGCGGCCCACAAGCGGATGGCTGCCGCCGGGATCGTAGCGGAGCGAAACGCCGCGCACGCGTTCGGCGAAATAGCTCGCACCGTCCCGGGTCTCGATCAGATCGCGCATGATGGCCTGGAGCGCGCGCGTGCTCGGCGTCGGCCGCATGATCGCGACCTGCGCGCGCGACCAGTCGAGGATCTGCGCGCCGACAGGATGCCGCTCACGCGAATAGGTATCGAGGAGATCGGCGGGTGCATCTCCGCGGATCGCAGCCGTCAGCTTCCAGCCCAGATTCATCGCATCGCCGAGACCGAGATTGAGGCCTTGGCCGCCGAGCGGCGAGTGGATGTGGGCGGAGTCGCCGGCCAGGAGCACGCGCCCCTTGCGATATGTCGTGGCCTGATAGGCCCGATCCGTCCAGGTGGCGGCAAGCCGAAGCGCTGTGATGGTGACGTCCGTGCAGGAGACTCGTCGCAGGACCTTCTGCACATGCTCGGGTGTGATCGGCTCGGTCCGGTGGAAGGCACCACCGTCGAAATCGACCATCGCGATCGTCCCTCGCTGCGCATAGGTATACACGCCCGTCGGCGTGTAGTTGCGGCCCAGGCTTAGCTTATCCGGATCGGCCAGCTCGACTTCGACGGAATAGCCTGTGAATTCGGGGTCGGTGCCGACGAAGTCGAAGCCTCTCATCTTCCGCACCGTGCTGCGGCCGCCGTCGCAACCGACGAGCCAGCGTCCCCGGAAGGTCTCGCCGGCCGCCTGCACCGTTACGTCTTCGTCTGAAGCAGCAACGGCATCGACGCCGAAGCCGCGCCGGATCTCGACGCCCAGGCGGGATGCGCGCGCGGCCAGAACGGATTCGAGAGTTTCCATATCGACCGCGACGCCGGCATCGGCCGGCGTCGGCAGACGCCAGGGCCACTTCGCGACATCGATGTTGTCCTGATAGAACTGGATGCCGGCGAAATGACCTGCGGGCCGTCGCGTCTGCTGCATCCAATGGGCAGCGGACTTGATGGCGCCGGAGGCAAGGCGTTGCGCGGCCTCGATATCCTCCAGCAAGCCACGTCGGTGGAACGCCTCGAGTGTGGGGATCGAAAGGCCGCGCAGGCCGAACGGGAGTTGCTTCAGCGCCGAATGCGGGTCTTGCGATTGCTCCAGCACCAGGACCTGGAGACCGGCGAGCCGCAACTCGCACGCGAGAAACAGGCCGACGGGGCCGGCACCCGCAATGACGACGTCGTATGGACTAGAGGATTGCAGATTTGACGATTGAGTTTGCATGAGACGCTCCTGTGGTCGATGTTCGACCGGAGCGTTCCCTGGGCTCGAGAATCACACGGACGAACGATGGGGCGCCTTGGCGGCGTCCGATGTTCGTCGTGGGGATCTCGTGCACAAGGCCAAAGACCAGAGCTTTCGTTACCGAAAGGACTTGGGCTCACCAGACCAAGTCTGCCTTTTCCGACACAAGCTATATAGTTTCGTGGCGATCGACGCGCAACGAAAAAGGCACGGCGCTTGCGGCGCGGTGCCCTTCGCATTCATGTCGCTTGATCTCAGCTATAGATCTCGAACAGGCCCGCGCCGCCCTGGCCGCCGCCGATGCACATCGTCACGACGCCCCACTTGGCCTTGCGGCGCGCGCCTTCCTGCAGCAGATGGCCGGTGAGCCGCGCGCCGGTCATGCCGAAGGGATGGCCGATCGCGATCGAGCCGCCATTGACGTTGTACTTGGCGGGATCGATGCCGAGCTTGTCGCGCGAGTAGAGGCACTGGCTGGCGAACGCCTCGTTGAGCTCCCACAGATCGATGTCGTCGATCTTCAGGCCGGTGCGCTTGAGCAGCTTCGGGATCGCGAACACCGGGCCGATGCCCATCTCGTCGGGCTCGCAACCGGCGGTCGCCCAGGCGACGAAGCGGCCGAGCGGCTTCAGGCCGCGCTTCTCGGCGTCTTTGGCTTCCATCAGCACCACGGCAGCAGCGCCGTCCGAGAGCTGGCTGGCATTGCCGGCGGTGACGGACTTGCCAGGGCCCTTCACCGGCTCGAGCTTGGCGAGACCTTCCAGCGTGGTCTCGGGGCGATTGCACTCGTCGCGATCGACGACGTAGTCGACGATGCTCTCCGCTTTGGTCTGCTTGTCGACGACCTTCATCCTGGTCTTCATCGGGACGATCTCGTCCTTGTATTTTCCCGCCTGCTGGGACGCCGCCATGCGGCGCTGCGATTCCAGCGAGAACTCGTCCTGGTATTCGCGGCTGAGCTTGTAGCGCTCGGCGACGATGTCGGCGGTGTCGATCATCGCCATGAAGATGTCAGGCGCGACCTTGAGCAATTCCGGATCGATCGTCTCCTTCGGCGTCCCGCCGCCCGGCATCGAGATGCTTTCGACGCCGCCGGCGACGATGCAATCGGCGCCGTCGGAGCGGATCGAGTTGGCGGCCATCGCAATGGTCTGCAGCCCCGACGAGCAGAAGCGGTTCACCGAGACGCCGGCGGTGGTCGTCGGCAGGCCGGCGAGCAGCGCGGCCTGGCGGCCGATGTTCGGCGCGCCGTGGGCGCAATTGCCGAGATAGCAATCCTCGACATAGTCCTTCTCGACGCCGGCGCGGTCGACCGCGTGCTGGATGGCGTGGGCCGCCAGCGACATCGGCGGCGTGATGTTGAACCCGCCGCGTCCGGATTTTGCGAGGCCCGTGCGTGCATAGGAAACGATGACGGCTTCACGCATTGTTTTCTCCCTTTTCGAACGATTTTGAACGGAGCGTCCTGGGCGCCATTGGTACACAAAGTTTGCAGGCGGCGGGGAAATTACTGGGGCCTACCAGCCAAACAAAACGCCGCCCTCGCGAGAGGGCGGCGTTGTTCCGCTGGTCGGAATATGTGGGCGGATCAGAACGTCAGCGCCTTGACCTGCTTGACCTGCGGCAGGGCCTGCACCTTTGCGAGCAGATCGGCCGGCACCGCGCCGTCGACCTCGATCAGCGCGATGGCATCGCCGCCCTGCTCGACACGGCCGAGATGGAAGGTCGCGATGTTGATCTTGGCGTCGCCGAGAAGCCCTGCGAACTTGCCGATGAAGCCCGGCTTGTCCTCGTTGGTGACGTAGATCATCGACTTGCCGAACTCGGCGTCGACGCGGATGCCCTTGATGTCGACGAGGCGCGGCTTGCCGTCGTGATAGACGGTGCCGGAGACCGAGCGCTCCTGGCGTTCGGTCGCGACCGTCACGGTGATCAGGCTCTCATAGTCGCTCTGCGCGGCGCGCACGATCTCGTCGACCACCATGCCGCGCTCCTTGGCGACGACGGGCGCGGACACGACGTTGACCTCGCCCAGCATCGGCCGCAGCAGGCCCGACAATACCGCAGAGGTGATCGCCTTGATCTTCATCTCGGCGACGTGGCCTTCATAGGTGATCTCGACCTTGAGGATGCCGGTCTCGGTGAGCTGGCCGGCAAACGAGCCGAGCTTCTCGGCAAGGATGATAAACGGCTTCAGCTTCGGCGCCTCTTCCGCGGTGATCGAGGGGAAGTTGACGGCATTCGAGATCGCGCCGGTCAGCAGGTAATCCGACATCTGCTCGGCGACCTGGAGCGCGACGTTCTCCTGCGCTTCGGTGGTGGACGCGCCGAGATGCGGCGTGCAGATCACGTTGGGGTGACCGAACAGCACGTTCGCAGTGGCGGGCTCCTCGACGAAGACGTCGAAGGCGGCGCCCGCGATATGCTTGGAATTCAAGGCGTCGACCACGGCCTGCTCATCGACGAGGCCGCCGCGGGCGCAGTTGATCAGGCGCACGCCCTTCTTCATCCTGGCGATCGCGGCAGCATCGATGATGTTCTTGGTCTTCTCGGTCAGCGGCGTATGCAGCGTGATGAAATCGGCGCGCTTCAGGAGATCGTCGAGATCGACCTTCTCGACGCCGATGTCCCTGGCGCGCTCCGGCGACAGGAACGGATCGAACGCGATCACCTTCATGCGCAGGCCGAGCGCGCGGTCGGCGACGATCGAGCCGATGTTGCCGCAGCCGACGACGCCGAGCACCTTGCCGGTGATCTCGACACCCATGAAGCGATTCTTTTCCCACTTGCCGGCCTGGGTCGAAGCGTCCGCCTGCGGAATCTCGCGCGCCAGCGCCAGCATCAGGGTGATGGCGTGCTCGGCGGTCGTGATCGAATTGCCGAACGGCGTGTTCATCACGATGATGCCCTTGGCCGTGGCGGCGGGAATCTCGACGTTGTCGACGCCGATCCCGGCGCGCCCGATCACCTTGAGGTTGGTGGCCTTCTCGAGGATCTTGGCGGTCGCTTTCGTCGCGGAGCGGATCGCAAGGCCGTCGTAATTGCCGATGATCTCGGCGAGCTTGTCCTTGTCCTTGCCGAGATTGGGCTGGAAATCGACCTCGACGCCGCGGTCTTTGAAAATCTGCACGGCTGCGGGAGAGAGCGCATCGGAAATGAGAACTTTGGGTTTGGTCATGGGGATAATCCTCTACTTTCCCTGAAACCAGGGCGGCCGTCGACCGGAATAAGTTGATGTCTCGGAACGGTTTCTTCTCCCTCTCCCCGTTCGTTCGGGGAGAGGCTAAGAAAGAAAGCTCACGCCGCCTTGGCGAGCGCGGCCTTGGTCTCGGCAAAAGCCCAGTCAATCCACTGCGTCAGCAGCGCGACATCACTGGCCTCGACGGTCGCACCACACCAGATGCGCAGGCCGGCGGGCGCGTCGCGATAGTACGCGAAGTCGTAGCCCGCGCCTTCCTTCTCGACCAGCGCCACCAGCTTCTTGGAGAAGTCAGCCTGCGCGTCCTCGGAGAGCGAGGTGATCGCGGGATCGGTGAACTTCAGGCACACCGAAGTGTTGGAGCGGATCGCGGCGTCCTTGGCGAGGAAGTCGATCCACGGCGTCTTCGCCTTCCAGTCGGCGAGCACCTTGGTGTTGGCGTCGGCGCGCGCGATCAGCGCCTTCAGGCCGCCGATCGACTTGCCCCAGTTCAGCGCGTCGAGATAATCCTCGACGCAGAGCATCGACGGCGTGTTGATGGTCTCGCCGACGAAGATGCCCTCGTTGATCTTGCCGCCCTTGGTCATGCGGAAGATTTTCGGCAGCGGCCAGGCCGGCTTGTAGGTTTCGAGCCGTTCCACCGCGCGGGGCGACAGGATCAGCATGCCGTGCGCGGCCTCGCCGCCGAGCGCCTTCTGCCAGGAGAAGGTGACGACGTCGAGCTTGGCCCAGTCGAGGGCTTGCGCGAACGCGGCCGAGGTGGCGTCGCAGATGGTCAGGCCTTCGCGGGTCGCGCTGATCCAGTCGGCGTTCGGCACGCGCACGCCTGAAGTGGTGCCGTTCCAGGTGAAGACCACGTCGGACTTCGGATCGACCTTGGAGAGGTCGGGGAGTTCACCGTAGGCAGCGTTGAGCTTGGTGACGTCCTTGAGCTTCAATTCCTTGACGATGTCGCCGACCCAGCCTTCGCCGAAAGATTCCCAGGCGAGCGTGGTGACGGGCCGCGCACCCAGCATCGACCACAGCGCCATCTCGACCGCGCCGGTATCGGAAGCCGGCACGATGCCGATGCGATAATCGGCGGGCACTTCAAGCACTTCGCGCGTCAAATCGATCGCGAGCTTGAGTTTGGTCTTGCCGACCTTCGCGCGATGCGAACGGCCGAGCGCTGCGTCCTTGAGATTTTGGGCATTCCATCCGGGGCGCTTGGCGCAGGGGCCGGAGGAAAAATGCGGCACGTTCGGCCGCGAAGCGGGCTTCGCTACAGTCATAGTCTACCCTTCCAGATAGTAAGCCTCCCGTTGGGGGGAGGTGTCCCGCCGCGGCTGATACGGGAAACGGGAAGAGTCGTCAAGGAAGTTCCGGGACCTCACGCGCGAGTGATGGCGCCTCCGGTGCGATCTTGGGGGATTCGACCACTGCAAGCGCGTTCAGCAAGCCCGTGGCATCGCTGATCAATTGCGCGGCACGGCGGCGGCTGCCAACTTTCAAAATGCATTTGTCATTGGCCTGCACAACGTAATCGTTGCCGACCTTGATTATCGAATAGCTTTTCATCGAAATCCCCGAACCGACCGAGCCCGGTTGCAGACGCTGCCGTAGCACCGTTCGCTCCCGGTTCCACGTGAACCACGAACGGGTAGTTTATCAGCTCTTAACATGACCGAACACGCGATCCGATTTCGCTGATCGTGCAACGCTCGCGGCGCGTTGCATCAAAAGCGAACAGTCATGCCGACGTGGCTCGATGTAAATCCGAGCCGCTTGTAGAAGCGCTGCGCATCCGTTCGCGTCTGATGAGTCAGCAATTCGACCAGATTGCAGCCGCGCGCTTTCGCTTCGGTCACCGCCCATTGCACCAATTGCTCGCCGATGCCGCGGCTGCGGCAATCGGAAGCGACGCGGACATCTTCGAGCAGACCGCGCATACCGCCCTGCGAGCTGATGCCGGGCAGGATCGCGAGTTGCAGGCAGCCGACCACCCTGTCCTCGCTCTCGGCAACCACGAGCTGGAGATTTTCATCGCGCTCGACCCGCGCGAATGCCTCGTAATAGGCCGCAGGCAACGGATCTTCCACGCGCTCGCGTGCGCTCCCGAGACGATCGTCGGCGAGCATCGCGACGATCGCAGCAACATCCTCGCGGCGCGCCGGACGAATGGAGACGGATTCAGCGTTCATTGCGATACTCCTGCCTCAGCGCGCCTTACCGCACCTTGGGAAGCCTGAGAAAGGTCTCGGTTTCGGCGATCCAGCGGCGGACGGCGGCAAAGCGGCCGAGATCGAAGCCGCCTTCATGCGCAACGCGGGTATAGGCGAGCAGCGACACGTCGGCGAGCGAAACCGCGTCCCCAGCAAGGAAACGGCTGCCGGCGAGATGCTGCTCCATGCGGTCGAGCGCCGCATAGCCGCGCTTGACCTTTTCAGGATCGAGCTCGGAGGCGCCCTTGCCGAGATAGATGAGCTGGAAGCGGCACACCGCGATATAGGGCTCGTGGCTGTATTGTTCCCAGAACAGCCACTCGTCCATCTTGGCGGCCGTGAAGGCATCGCGCGGAACGAGCGCGCTGTCGCGTGCGAGATAGCGGATGATGGCATTGGATTGCGCCAGCGTGCGACCGTCGTCGAAGGCGACGGCTGGCACCTGGCCGGCGCCGTTCATCTCGAGGAATTGCGGCGTGCGCGTCTCGCCCTTGCGCGTATCTATTTCGATCCATCGGTAAGGCAACGCGAGCTTGTCGCAGACCCACTTCACCTTCAGACAATTGCCGGAATTGGTATCGCCGTAGATCCGCATCTCTGCCCCCGCGCGTTCAGCGACAGAGCATCAGGAGGAAACAAGGCTGTCAACAGGAAGCGGACGGCTCAGAACTGGTAACCAGCGCCGACGCGGAAGTTGTTCAGGCCGACCGTGATGTCCTTCACGTTCGAAAAGCCGACATGCTCCCATTCGCCGCGAAGCAGGATGTTGCCGCAGATCGCGTACTCGACACCGATACCGGCCGTCCATCCGTACATGAAGCTGTTGGTGCGCAGCTCAGTCTTGGACAGTGTGTCCGAACCGGCGGGCAGATGTCTATGAACCGTTGTGGCTATGCCGCCGTTGACTACGACGTCGTCGAAGTCATCGTACTTCTGCCAGGATACTGTCGCAAATCTCGAAACTTCGGCGCGTCCGATTGCCAAGCCGGCAAAGGCATACGGCATGAAGTCGCCGCCGTCCCAGCCGACGCGGCCGCGGAAGGTTGCGTAATCCTTGAGCTTCAGCGCAGCACCACCACCGAGCGTGGTGGCGTAGGTATAAGTATGGCCAGTTGGAGCCGTTTCGCCAGGGAGCAATCGCGCCATGGAATCGCTCGCCGAGCTCGACAGATTGTTCATGTAGCTGTAATTGGCCTCGACGCCGAACACCGCATCGTAGAGCTGCCAATTGCGGCCGACATAGGCGCCAAACCCGGTCGACTGCACGTGGTTACTGGGCAGCAGCGCCCAGCCGCCGACTGGCGCCTGGAGGATGCTGTTGCGAAGCATGAAGTCGGTCATCGTCTTTGGGGCGTGACTGAAATCGACGTCGGTCGTGGCAAAGCCGAACTGGCCGCCGACATAGAAACCGTCCCAGTTGTGGGACGTCTTCGACAGCCCGTCGGTGAAGCCGCCGCGCAGGATGGGAAGATCCGGCATGTCGGCCGCTTGCGCGGCAGACACCGTCCCCAACATCGCCGCCGCCAACATCAGCCTACGCATTGCAACGCTCCATCGAACTCGAACTTTCAGCCGTGATCATGGCTCGTTAACCTTAACCAATGGTTGCGTCGGACGCTTTCATCGCCGCAATCCATGAAAAATACGCAAAGCAAAACGGCGCGGGATGATCCCGCGCCGTTAAGAGAGTTTAACCGACGAGGCTGACGATCAGCCCTTGGTGACGAGCGGCGGCATGTAGGCCGGCGGGCTGTTGAGATCCCAGCGCACGCCGAGCTTGATATCGTGCGACGTGAGCTCCTTGATCTTGATCGTGGACGGACCGGAGGCGCTGTTGTCGAACAAGCGGTAGTTGCCGGGCGCCGCATCGCCGAGGTTCATGTAGCTGTAGGCCAGTTCGACCGTGAACCCAGGATTGACCCTGTAGGCGAGACCGGCGTGAGCCGCCCAGGCCAAATTCCACTTCCCGTTGTCGGCGAAGTAGGCGACGCTGTTGTTCAGCAACGGGCTGTATGACACGCCGTCGTCACGGAAGCCGCTGATCTTGTTGTAGGAGCCGCCGACACCGGCGCCGATGAACGGCGTGATGCACCACCAAGTGCCGAGATCGACATAGGCATTCGCCATGACGACCCACTCGGACTTGCTGCCGCTGTAATTGTTGGAGCCAACGAAGCCGGGCGCGATGACGTTGTCCGCACCGTGCAGATTGGCCTTGCCGCGGTACTGACCGATCAAGTCGGCGCGGAACCAGTTGTTGAAGCGATAGCCGACGCCGAGATCGAACAGCGGCGAGGAGTCGAAACCGAGCCCCGTCGTCGTGGTCGGGAACGCTGCTGCAGTAGCACTGTCGATGCGCTTGGCGCTCTGGTTGGTCATGCCGACGTCGCCGCGCAGATACCAGCCGCCGAAGTCCGAGGGCGGCGGCGGGGGCGCGTACATCGGAGGGGGCGCTGCGATCGGCATGTCGGCGGCGAACGCCATCGAGGACATCAGGGTTGCCGCACCCGCGGCAAGGAGAGACTTAACGCTACGCATTGGCTTCGTCCTTTTGGCCGGTGAGGCAAATACGGCGCCTCACGTTCTGGAAACTCACGGCCCGGACGATGCCAGCAAATGTTTAAGCGCCACTTAACCCTAATTTTTAAGGTTGATTTTTTCTCAACTCACACGCCGATGCGGCAAGAGCGCTGCAAAAATGCGGCGGCTGAACGTCGCAATTGCTAACGTTGTATGAAGCCGCGTTGCGGCAAGACAGGATGCGTTAACGGACGTGCCGCGGCAGCTTGGGCAGGAACACCGCGAGCAGGCCGATCGCCGGCAGATAGGCACAGACCTGGTAGACGAACTCGATCGAGGTATGGTCGGCGAGCTTGCCGAGCACGGCCGCGCCCAGGCCCCCGATGCCGAAGGCGACGCCGAAGAACACGCCGGAGATCATGCCGAAGCGATGCGGTACCAGCTCCTGCGCGAACACGATGATCGACGACGTCGTCGAAGAGATGATCAGGCCGATGATCACCGAGAGCACCGCGCTCGCATAGAGCCCCGCATAGGGCAGCGCCAGCGTGAACGGCAGCGCGCCCAGGATCGAGATCCAGATCACGATCTTGCGGCCGTAGCGATCGCCCAGGGGACCGCCGAGAAAAGCGCCGACCGCGTTCGCTGCGAGGAAAACGAAGAGATACATCTGCGCCGCCTGGGTCGACACGCCAAAGCGGTCGATCAGATAGAAGATGTAATAGCTCGACAGGCTCGAGACGTAGAGCTGTTTCGAGAACAGCAGCGCGACCAGCACGAGGAGCGCAACGGTGACGCGACGCGAGCTCGGCGCGTCGGGATGGGTCTCGATCGCGACCGTCTTCTTCGCCTTGATCTGCGGTTCGTACCAGCGGCCGATGCGCCAGAGGATGAGGATCGCGAGGAAGGCGGTCGAGGAAAACCAGGCGATGCTGCCCTGCCCGAACGGCACGACGATGAGCGCGGCCAATACCGGTCCCATCGAGGTGCCAAAACTGCCGCCGAGCTGGAACACCGATTGCGCAAAGCCGTAGCGGCCGCCGGAGGCGAGCCGCGCGATGCGCGCGGATTCGGGATGAAACACTGCCGAGCCGAGACCGACCAGCGCGGCGGCGACGAGGATGACGAGATATTGGTGGGCGGCGCTGAGCAGCAAGAGACCGAAGAAGGTCGAGGCCATGCCGATCGACAGCGAATAGGGCTGCGCCTTTTTGTCGGTGTAGTGGCCGACCACTGGCTGGAGCAGCGAGGCCGTGAACTGGAACGCCAGCGTGATCATGCCGATCTGCGCGAAGTCGAGCGCGTAGGTGTCCTTCAGGATAGGATACACCGAAGCGATCAGCGACTGCATGGTGTCGTTGAGGAAGTGCGAGAAGCTGATGCCGGCAAGCACGACATAGGCCGGCCCTGCGGCCGACTTCGCCGCCGGCGTCACGTCGCTGACGACGACGGGCTCGGTCAGCGTTTCCTCGGAGACGATGACAGGCTTGTTCAATGGAATATCCCGGCAGGCGCGGCGAACCGCCGCACGGCCTAACTACGATGGCCGGGGCGGCCAAGCCACCGCCAATCGTCGATGGCTGGGATGCGCCTAGGCGGCCGCCGCCTGTCCGAGCGCCGAGACGATGGTGTCGACGACGTCCTCGACCAGGATGCGGTCTTCGCCCTCGGCCATGACGCGGATCACCGGCTCGGTGCCGGAAGAGCGGATCAGCAGGCGGCCATGGCCGTTGAGCCGTTGCTCGCCGTCGGAGATCGCCGATTTGACGCTGGTGTCGTCGAGCGGCTTGCCGCCCTTGTGGCGGACGTTCTTGAGGATCTGCGGCAGCGGATCGAAGCGGTGGCAGACTTCCGACACCGGGCGGCGCAGCTTCTGCACCACGGCAAGCACCTGCAATGCGGCAACGAAGCCGTCGCCGGTGGTGGCATAGTCGGACAGGATGATGTGGCCGGACTGCTCGCCCCCGAGATTGTAGCCGCCGTTCAACATCTGCTCGAGCACGTAGCGGTCGCCGACCGGCGTGCGCACGAGATCGAGCCCCTGCTCTTTCAGGAAACGTTCGAGGCCGAGATTGGACATCACGGTGGCGACGATGCCCGGCCGCGACAGCCGTCCGTCTTCCTTCCAGCTCTGCGCGATCACCGCGAGCAGCTGGTCGCCGTCGACGATATGGCCGCGCTCGTCGACCAGGATGACGCGGTCGGCGTCGCCGTCGAGCGCGATACCGATATCGGCGCGCATCTCGCGCACCTTCTTCGACAAGGCTTCCGGCGAGGTGGAGCCGCATTCCTTATTGATGTTGAAGCCATCGGGCTCGACGCCGATCGGAATCACGTCGGCGCCCAGCTCCCACAGCGCTTCCGGCACCACCTTGTAGGCGGCGCCATTGGCGCAATCGACCACGACGCGCAGGCCGTCGAGCGACAGATCGCGCGGCAGCGTGCGCTTGGCGAATTCGATATAGCGGTCATGCACGCCGTCGATGCGGCGGGCGCGGCCGAGACTGGCGCTCTGTGCGAGACGCTTGCCGATAGGCTCGTCGAGCAGCTGCTCGATCTGCTTCTCGACGTCGTCGGAAAGCTTGAAGCCCTGCGGGCCGAACAGCTTGATGCCGTTGTCCTCGAACAGATTATGCGAGGCCGAGATCATCACGCCGAGATCGGCGCGCATCGACTTGGTCAGCATCGCCACCGCCGGCGTCGGCATCGGGCCGACCAGCAGCACGTCCATACCGACCGAGGTGAAGCCCGCGACCATCGCGTATTCGATCATGTAGCCGGACAGGCGGGTGTCCTTGCCGATCACGACCCGGTGGCGGTGGTCACCGCGCTGAAACGCAAGGCCTGCGGCCTGGCCGACCTTGAGCGCGAGCTCCGGCGTGATCAGTCCGTTGGCGCGGCCCCGGATCCCGTCCGTCCCGAAATATTTGCGGCTCATATCGTCCCCCACGCAACAACCAGGGGTCCCCACTACAACCTTCGGGTGCCCCAACGGGCCCCGCATCCCTGATTTGCTGAGCTCTTATAGAGCCATCACGGCTAACTTGGCTTCAAAAAATATGATCAATCATTACGGAACCCGGCGCGCCACGGCGCCGATAACGTCTTGTTAACACTATATTCCCGGCGAAAAATGCCGAAACAGCGCGGAACCCGCCCCTAGCCGGAGCGCTTCACATGGCCGTCGCCGCGGCTCGGCGCCGGCTGGGTGACGTTGACGGGATCGGAGCCCGGAAAGGTCTCTTCCAGACCTTCTTCCAGCGCTTCCTCGAGATCATGCTTCTCCTTGATCTCTTCCGGAGTCGGTCCGGCGTGCGGTCTCGTCATGGCGACCTCCTCTCCACAAAGGATGCAAACGATTTGGCTGAGCATCCAACCATGCTAGATGACCCCTCGATCTTCCGATGCAAGACTTCCGATGCAAGACTCCTGATGCAAAGACGGGCCGGGGAAAAATTCATGAAGCATATCACCTGTATCGACGATCTTCGCACACTGCATCAGCGCCGCGTGCCGAAGGCGTTCTTCGATTATTGCGACCGCGGCTCCTACGCCGAGGAAACGCTGCGCGCCAACCGCGATGACATGCAGTCGATCAAGTTCCGCCAGCGCATCCTGGTCGACGTCTCCAAACGCGACACCGCGACCACGATCCTCGGCGAGCCCTCGACCATGCCGCTGATGCTGGCACCTGTGGGCCTGCTCGGCATGCAACATGGCGATGGTGAGATCCATGCCTGCCGCGCCGCGCAAGCCGCCGGTATCCCGTTCACGCAGTCGACGATGTCGATCTGCTCGATCGAGGACATCGCGGCCAATGTCGAGAAGCCGTTCTGGTTCCAGCTCTACGTGATGAAGGACCGCGGCTTCATTAAGGAGCTGATCCAGCGCGCGATGGCCGCCAAGTGCAGCGCCCTCGTGCTCACCGTCGACCTCCAGGTCATCGGCCAGCGCCATGCCGACATCAAGAACGGCATGACGATCCCCCCCGAGTGGACGCTGTCGAAATTTTTGGATTTCGCGACCAAGCCGGCGTGGGTCTCCGGCGTGCTGCAGGGCAAGCGCCGCACCTTCGGCAACATCGCCGGCCACGTGAAGAACACCGAGGACCTCAATCGCCTCGCGGAATGGACCGCCTCGCAGTTCGACACCTCGCTGAACTGGAAGGACATCGAGTGGGTCCGCAGCATCTGGCCGGGCAAGCTCGTCATCAAGGGCATTCTGGACGTCGAGGACGCCGAGGAGGCCGCCAAGACCGGCGCGCAGGCCCTCGTCGTGTCGAACCATGGCGGCCGTCAGCTCGACGGCGCCCCGTCATCGATCGAGGTGCTGCCCGAGATCGCCGACGCGGTCGGTGACAGGATGGAGATCATGTTCGACGGCGGCATCCGCTCCGGCCAGGACGTGATGCGCGCGCTCGCGCTCGGCGCAAAGTCCTGCATGATCGGCCGCGCCTACGCCTACGGCCTGGGCGCCGGGGGCCAGGCCGGCGTCGCCAAGGCGATCGACATCATCCAGAAGGAGCTGCTCACCACCATGGGCCTGTGCGGCGTCAACAGGATCGACGAGATCGACGATCATATCATTGCGATGTGAGGCGCCGCAGGGTGGGCAAAGCGAAAGCATGCCCACCCTTTTTGCCGCGATCGTTGAAAGATGGTGGGCACGGCGCTTGCGCGCCTTTACGCACCCTACGGCTCTGCCAGTTTCACGCCTCACATCGGCGGCGTCACGCCGTCCCTGCCGACATTCACCCGGTTGGCTTCCAGCGAACCATCGTCCTTCTTCGCCGCACCAAAAATGATCAGCTTGGCGCCCGGCTTGAGCTCGGATTTGTCGCTGGCGACGAAGGTGACGATCGGCGTGTCCGGCGGAACCACGACTTTCTTCTCACCGTCCTTGTACTTGACCGTGATGTTCTGGCCGTCGGTGCCCTTCACCGTCTGTGAGACCGTGGCGTTGGTCATGGTCGAGTTGGCGCGGGCGTCCCAGGGACGAAAACCTTCGGCCGCGCCGCGCTGGTTTTCGAGAAAGATGTGCACGGCGATCGCCTTCTGGGTGCCGTCGGGCTCGGGCAGGCCGGTGACGCCGATATAGGAGCCGACCTTGATCTCCGACAACGAGGTCTTCACCACCGCGAAGACGGCAACGTTGTCGGTCATGCGCACTTTCACGTCAGTACCCTCGCGGGCCTTGATATCGAGCATGTTGCCGTCGATGCTCTCGATGGTTCCGCGGATGCGGACCGTCGGCGCCTGCTGCGCCGAGACGGATGACGTAATAACGATGCAAGCGGCGAATGCGGCCACGACGAGGCGTGGCATCCAGTTCTTCACTTTCGGCATGATATCCCTCCAGGGAGGAGCGGCGATCAATACGGCAACCCCGCGTGACCACCGCTATTCCCGGCTGCAATAATCACATCGGCGGTGTCAGACCATCGCGTCCGACGCTGACGCGGTTGGTCTCGAATGAGCCGTCCGGCAGCTGCTTCATGAAGGCGATCACCTTGGCGCCGGCCTTCAGATCGGATTTGTCGCCGGGCACGAAGGTCACCACCGGCGTGCTGTCGGCGACGAACACCTTCTTCTCGCCGTCCTTGTACTTGACCAGCAGCGTATGGCCGTCATTGCCGACCACGCTCTCCGACACGGTCGCATTGGTCATGCTGGAGTTGGGCTTGAGGTCATAGGGCCGCGAGCCCTCGCCGGTGCCGCGCATGCTCTCCGGAAACACGTGGACCTCGACCGCGTTCGCACCGCCGTCCGGTCCCGGCACGGTGGTGGCGCCGACGAAGGAGCCGGCCTTGATGTCGGCGAGTGAAATCCTCGTAATGCCTGACACGTTCACGTCGGAGGCGATGTGGAGCTTGACATCCTCACCACTGCGCGACTTGACTTGCATCGTATCGCCATTGACGCTTTCGATCGTGCCGCGCACGCGCGTCGGCACCGGCGCCCTTTGCGCAAGTGCCGAGAGGGTCGAGACGGCCACCATCGCGACGGCGATGAGCGGACGTGTGAAAGTTGCACGTTGAACAGACATGATGGTCTCCGATTGTCCCTATTGTCCCTACGGACATAGAACGCCGGAGATTACGCGCTATTCTCTCAAGTCTTTGTGAGATCGGCCTCGACCAGCGCGCGCAGCTCAGCCGTGACCTGCGGCCGCTGGCCGAACCACAGCTCGAAGCCGCGAACCGCCTGATGCAGCAGCATGCCTAGGCCGTCGGCGGTCTTCAGCCCGCGCGCCTTTGCGGCCGCCAGCAGCGGCGTCATCAGCGGAACATAGACGAGATCGGCGACCACGGCGCCATCCGGCAGGCGGGCGACTTCAACGTCGAGTGAAGGCTGACCGTGCATGCCGAGCGAGGTCGTGTTCACGAGAAGTTTTGCGCGCGGCAGGAGGCCGTTCACGCTGTCCCATGTAACAGGATGCACGTTCGGTCCGAACTGTCTTGCAAGCGTCTCGGCCCGCGCGATGGTGCGGTTGGCGAGATGGATGCGCTTGAAGCCGCGTTCGAGCAGCCCGAACACGATCGCACGCGAGGAGCCGCCGGCGCCCAGCACCAGCGCCTCGCCGGCTGCGTCCCATCCGGGCGCGCTGGCGTCGAGATTGCCGACGAAACCCTCGACGTCGGTGTTGGTCGAGCGCAGCTCGCCGTCAGCAAACCACAGCGTGTTGGCCGCTCCGACCGCCTGCGCGCGGGCATCGGGCTTCGAGAGCTCAAGCACGCTCTCCTTGTGCGGGATGGTGACATTAGCGCCCGCGAAGCCGCGCAGTGACAGCCGCAGCACGAAGTCGCGCAAATTATCGGGTGGAACCGCCTCGATGAGATAGCCGCCCTCGATCCCGAGCTTGCGTAGCCAGTAATGGTGGATCAGCGGCGAGCGCGAATGCGCGGCCGGCCATCCGATCAGACAGGCTGCGGGAGCCTTGGTCACGGTCATCCTTCCCTGGGGAGCGTCGGAGGCGATCCATTTCGCGTCCCGCGGGCCCTGTCAAGCGCGCGGACGCCCCGGGAAGGCCGCGGCGCTAGGTCGTGCCCGCGTCATCGCCCGCGAGCTGGGCCGTGCGGCCCTTGATGTCGGCGACGGCACGCGCGATAGTCTCGCGATAACGCGCTCGCGGCGGCGTGACGCCATGGGTGAGCAGCGCGCGGCGAACCGCAGGCGATGCCCCGGTGATGAACAGCCGGATGCCCTGCCGGTGGGCTTTTGCGGCGACGCGTCCCAGCACGTTGGCCGCCGTCGAATCCAGGAACGGCACTGCGGCGAAGTCGACCACGAAGCCCTTGCGCTTGTCGGCAATGCCGTCGAGCACGCTGCCGATCGCCGAGGCGGCGCCGAAGAAGAACGCGCCGGTGATGCGATAGACCAGCACGTCGCGATCGACCGCGAGCGCGGGGTCGTAAGGCACGCGCTCGCCATTGCCGTCATCGGGACGATCGGCGGCCACCAGCGGCGAACGTTCCTCGATGCCCGTCATTTCCGCCATGCGATGGATGAACAGCACCGCACCAAGCGCGAAGCCGACCAAAATGCCTTCGGTCAGATCGCGGAAGATGGTGAGCAGGAAGGTTGCGAGCAGCACGACGGCATCGCCCCACGACGAGCGCAGGAGCGTCGCGAATTCGTGCTTCTCTGCCATGGTCCAGGCCACCACGACGAGCACGGCGGCGAGCGCGGCCAGCGGGATGTAGCTCGCGAGCGGCGCCGCGATCAGCATGAACAGCAGCAGGAAGATCGAATGCAGCATGCCCGCGAGCGGCCCCCGCGCGCCGGCGCGGATGTTGGTCGCGGTGCGCGCGATCAGCCCGGTGACGCAGATGCCGCCGAACAGCGCCGCGCCGACATTGGCGGCGCCTTGCGCCACCAGCTCGCAATTGGAGCGGTGACGGCGTCCGGTCATGCCGTCGGCCACCACCGCCGACAGCAGCGATTCGATGGCGGCGAGCAGCGCGAAGGCGATCGCATCCGGCAGCACGGCGGTCGCCTTCGCGAGCGAGAACGCAGGCAAGGCCGGCGCGGGCAGTTCGCGCGGAATGCCGCCGAAGCGCGATCCGACGGTCTCGACCGGCAGCGACAGCACGGCACATGCGGCCGCCGCGAGCACGACCGCGATCAGGATGCCCGGCCAGGACGGCCGCCAGCGTCGCAGGCCGGCGATGATGGCAATGCTGACGATCGCGACCGCGACGGCCGACGGATTGACGGTGTGCAGCCCCCCGGCGAGCGCGACGAGTTTTGGGACGAATTCGCTCGGCTCTTTCGCGACCAGCGTGATCCCGCCGAGATCGCGCAGCTGGCTCGCGAAGATGATGACGGCGATGCCGGCCGTGAAGCCGACCGTCACCGGATACGGAATGAACTTGATATAGGTGCCGATCCGCAGGAAGCCCGCGGCGATCAGGAACAGGCCCGCCATCAGCGTGGCGAGGACCACGCCGTCAACCCCGTGACGGTCGGCGGTCGCCGCAACCAGCACAATGAAGGCGCCGGCCGGGCCGCCGATCTGGAACCGGCTGCCGCCGAGCAGTGACGCAATGAAGCCGCCGACAACAGCGGTGTAGAGTCCGCGATCCGGCGTCACGCCCGAAGCGATCGCGATCGCCATCGACAGCGGCAGCGCGACGATTGCGACCGTGAGGCCCGCGAACACATCGGCGCGGAAATCCGACAAGCCATAGCCCTCGCGCCACACGGTGACGAGCTTCGGCAGATAGAGTTCGGTAAAGGTCGGCCGACGAAGCTGGTGCAGCTTGCCTGCGTGTTCGCCTGTGATGCTCATGCCCACACCGCTCCGATGCATCGTGCGGCCGCGTATCGGGGCGCGACGGTGCGTTAGTTAAGTCTGCTCCCGAGCATGATCATTGCGGGATCACGCTCCAACCCGACGCGGCGGCCCCGGCTGTTTCAGCCGAACGCCACGTCCGCCGCCTTCGCTGCGAGCCTGTTCGCCGATCAGCTCGACGCCGGCCCGATCAAAGGCTTCGACCACCTTCATCAAGGTCTCGACCACGCCGCGAACGTTGCCGGTGCTCGCCTCCATCCGCTGAATGGTCGGCAGCGAAACGCCTGCGAGCTCCGCCAAGGCCCTCTGGTCAATGCCGAGCAGCGCGCGCGCTGCCCGCATCTGGAACGACGTGATCACCTTGGCCTCACGTATGAGAGATTATAAGTGATGTATGGAGCATGCACAATGATTTAAAATACATCAATCCGGGCCGAGCGCAAGAGGGCGCTCGCCGCCACGGGCTGTGCGTCTCCCTCTCCCCGTAACAACGGGAAGAGGGCGAGAGCGTGCGTCTGTTACTGCGAGAGGCGGCTCACGCCGCGTGCTGATGCGCGGCGATGATCTGGTCGGCGGCGCGGCCGGTCACTTCGGCCATGTGGTCGAACTGGCGGGTGAAGCTGCCGGCGCCTGCCGTGGCCGAGCGCAGCTCGACGATCAACTCGCCGATCTCGGCTTCCGGCATCATGGCGCGGACGCAGTCCCATCCGCTCCAGCCGTCGCGGGTGTCGAAGCCGAGGATCTGGCCGCGCCGCGCCGACAGGATCGCGTTGATCTTGGCGGTGGCATCGGTCGGGCAGACGATCTCGACCACGTGGATCGGCTCCAGCAGCACCGACTGGCATAACGGAAGGCCTTCATTCAGCCCGACCCGCGCCGCCGTGCGGAAGGCGAGGTCGGAGGAATCGACGCTGTGATAGGAGCCGTCGGTCAGCGTCACCTGCAAATCGGTGACGGGGAAACCGAGCGGACCGCGTGTGAGCCCGTCGACGACGCCCTCTTCCACCGCGCCGATGTAGTTGCGCGGCACCGCGCCACCGACCACCTTCTCGGCGAACTTGAAGCCGTCGCCGCGCGGCAGCGGCCTGATGTCGAGCACGACATCGCCGAACTGGCCGTGGCCGCCGGACTGCTTCTTGTGGCGGCCGCGCTGGACGATCGGCTTGCGGATGGTCTCCTGATAGCCGATCGCGGGGGGATGCGAGGCAACTTTGACGCCAAAGCGGTCGCGCAGCCGCTCGCTCGCGACGCGCAGGTGCATCTCGCCCTGTCCCCACAGCACGGTGTCGTGGGTCTGGGCGTTCATCACGAAGACGAGCGAAGGATCCTCCTCGTGCAGCCGCGTCAGCGCCTGGCCGAGCTTGACGTCGTCCTTGCGGTCGGTGGCCGCAACCGAGATCGCGAGCACCGGCGGCGTCGGCTCGCTGGCTGCGAGCGCAGCCGGCTGGGTCTTGCCGTTCGAGACCGTGTCGCCGGTGCTTATGGGATCGAGCTTGGCGAGCGCCACCGTGTCGCCGGCTTCCGCCGCGCCACGCTTGGTGTCGTAGGCGCCGGTGACGGCGAGGATCCCGGAGATGCGGCTGGCCCCGCCGGAGGAGGATTGCAGCGTGGCACCGTCGTCGACATGGCCGGCGAGCAGCCGCGTCAGCGACAGCTTGCCGCCGTGCTGCGAATGCAGCGTCTTGAACACGAAGCCGAGCGCATCCCTGGTCTCGGGAACGCCGAGACGTTTTGCGGTCTCCGCGACACCGGGCGCCTCATGGCGCAGCGCTTTCATCAGGCGCAGCACGCCGTTTTCGCGTGCGGCGGCGCCTATCAGCACCGGACATATCTGCCCCTCGCGCAATTCGCGGGCGAGATCGTCGAACACCGCATCGCGCGGCGGCTGGATGTCCTCGAGCAGCTGCTCCATCAGCGCATCGTCATGATCTGCGAGCTTCTCCAGCATCGAGAAGCGGGCTTCCTTCTCGCGATCGAGATCGCCGCCTTCGAGCGCGACCACTTCGGAGGCCTTGTGCTCGCGGTAGACGAACGCGCGTTCCAGCGCGAGATCGACGAAACCCTCGATCAGCTCGTTGTTCCAGATCGGGATCTGGCGCAGCACCAGCGGCACGCGCGAGGCGGGCTGGAGTATCTCGAGCGTTTCGCGAATGCGCTTGTTGGCGCGGTCGATCTTGTTGAGGAACAGGAAACGCGGGATATTCAGCTCCTCCAGCTCGCGCAGGATGATCTGAAGCTGCGGCAGCTTCTTCTCGTCGGCTTCGCAGACCACGATTGCGGCGTCGACCGCAGGCAGCGCGGCGCGCATGTCGTGGGCGAACTCGACGGAACCGGGACAATCGAGGAAGGTGTAGCTGTCGCCCATAAAATTCGTGGTGGCGGCAGTGAGCCCGACGGTCATCTTATGATGACGGGCTTCGGCACTGGCGTCCCCGACGGAGGTTCCGGCATCGACGCTGCCGGCGCGCGGGATCGCGCCCGTTCGCGCCAGGATTGCTTCGAGGAGTGTGGTTTTACCGCTTTGGAAAGGGCCCACCAGCGCAATGCACCGTGGACCTCGGGGACTTCTGACGTCTTGTCCCATTCGCCGCCTCCTTGGTGTGGAGCTCGGCCCATGATTGGGTCGGCAAGCGCAGATGCTCTGCCGGTCCCCGAGATTTGGCAAGCATCAAAAATCGCTGCGGTGCGTCGTCAGTGAGATCAGGTTATTGACGGCCAGCTCTTAACGGCCGGGGCGAAGTTCCAGGCTCTCAAGCCCGGCCGCGACGTTGAGGCCGACCTGGCCCTGCACGCTGAGGGGCTGGAGCGCGATCGAATTGTTGGAGCCGCCGACCAGCACGTTGCCGCCGAGACCGACGCCGACCGAGGCACTGCCCTGCGCGCCCGCATAGGTGCCCGAGAGGTCGCCCGGTCCGAGCCGGTCGACCGGCGCGAACACGCCCCAGGCCAGTGCGGTCTCCTGGGTGATGCCGATATCGAGGCCGACTTTGCGAATGGTCGCGACGTAGCGATCCTCCGGCAAACCCTCGGCGCGCAGCACGCAGCCGAGATTGGTCACCGATCCCACGATGAAGCCGACGCTGGCGCCGCCGCGGCATTCGAGCACGCCGACCCGCACCATCCGCTGCTGCGCGTCGGCGACCACGACCGAGGCAACGAGGCTGGCGGCGGCGATCCCGGCGAGAAGGAGTGAACGGCGCATGAAATATCTCCGGCGATGAACGTGATGCGAGCAGAGAGGCACGCCTACCCGTGACGCGATGGTCTATGGCACAACATTCCCTGCGGTGCCAGATTGCGTGCAGGAATAAAAAAGGCCCGCGCGAAGCGGGCCTTTTCATTCCAGTTCGTTTCGTCGTGACAGGCTTAGCGCAGATTGCCGCAGAAGCGCTGGATGCGATTGCAGGCGTCTTCGAGGTCCGAGGTCTTGGTCGCGTAGGAGATGCGGAACGCGGGTCCAAGGCCGAACGCCGAACCCTGCACGACGGCAACGCCTTCGGTCTCGAGCAGTTCGGTCACGAACGTCTCGTCGTTGTCGATCACCTTGCCCGACGGCGCGGTCTTGCCGATCGTGCCGGCGCAGGACGGATAGACGTAGAAGGCGCCTTCGGGACGCGGGCACTCGATGCCCTTGGCCTGGTTGAGCATGGAGACGACGAGGTCGCGGCGCTCCTTGAACACCTTGTTGTTGGCGGGGATGAAGTCCTGCGGGCCGTTCAGCGCCTCAACCGCCGCCCATTGCGCGATCGACGACGGGTTCGACGTCGACTGCGACTGGATCGTCGACATCGCCTTGATGAGCTGCGCCGGACCACCGGCATAGCCGATGCGCCAGCCGGTCATGCAATAGGCCTTCGACACGCCGTTCACGGTCAGCGTGCGGTCGTAGAGTTTCGGCTCGACCTGCGCGACCGTGGTGAACTGGAAGTCGTCATAGACGAGGTGCTCGTACATGTCGTCGGTCATCACCCAAACATGCGGATGCTTGACCAGCACGTCGGTGAGCGCCTTCAGCTCGGTCCTGGTGTAGGCAGCTCCCGTCGGGTTCGACGGCGAGCACAGGATCACCCATTTGGTCTTTGGCGTGATCGCGCGCTCGAGCGCATCGGCCTGGAGCTTGAAGCCGGCCGCAGCGGTGCAGACCACCGGCACCGGCTCGCCGCCGGCGAGCGCCACCATCTCGGGATAGCTGACCCAGTACGGCGCGGGGATGATCACCTCGTCGCCCGGATTGATGGTTGCCATCAGCGCGTTGTAGAGCACCTGCTTGCCACCGGTGCCGACGATGATCTGGTTTGCCTTGTAGACGACGCCGTTCTCGCGCTGAAACTTGGCGATGATGGCTTCCTTCAACTCGGGAATGCCGTCGACCGCAGTGTACTTGGTCTTGCCGGCTTCGATGGCGCGGATCGCCGCCAGCTTGATGTTGGCGGGCGTGTCGAAGTCGGGCTCGCCGGCGCCGAGGCCGATGACGTTGCGGCCCGCCGCTTTCAGCGCACGTGCTTTATCCGTGACCGCGATGGTGGCGGACGGCTTCACACGGTCGAGCGCAGCGGCAAGGAAGGGCATCATCATCTCCTGACAAGCGTCGTGAACCCTTTGGCCTCACGACTCCGATTGTGGGAATGAACCACCCTAAAACGAGTGCCGTTGCACCGCAAGAAACTTCGGCCCGATCTCGCAAAAGTTTACGGGTCTGGAGCGTTTCAAGACTGGATTCTTCGCAATTTTCCGCAACTTTGCCAGGCAAATCCCACATATCCGACAAGGCTTGTCCTCGGAGCAATTTTGCATGCCGGCGACAGGAAGCCAGAACACCATGAAGCCAGAACGCCATGATGTCTGGGCTTCCACGTTTTTCGTGCGGAACGCACGGGACGTGCCCCGCCATGACGATGCGGTGACGATGCGGAAGCTTTAAGGCCCTAACCCTGATTGCTCTGCTCACGCACGATCGCGCGCAGCGATCCGCACAGGAATTGACGCAAGCGTGAACTGATTTGCATGGTCGCACGGAAATGATCTTCCGCCGCGTTGCAATGCGGTAGGGTTTTCGAGTTTTTCTATTGGCTGGCCCTTGCAGCGGATTCGCATCGGCATCATTGTTTAGCCGCGTTGCAGGGCAACAAGCGCCGCGCCTTCCCGTCTTCCGGAATCATCCTCAGAATGTACAAGCTCTATTCGATGCAACGCTCGGGCAACAGCTACAAGGTCCGCCTTGCGCTGGCGCTGTTGAACTTGCCTTACGAAGCGGTCGAGGTGGACATTCTGCGCGGCGAGAGCCGCACCCCGGACTTCCTGGCCAAGAACCCGTCCGGTCAGGTGCCGCTGCTCGAGGTCGGTGGCGATCGCTATCTCGCCGAGTCCAACGCCATCCTCTGGTATGTCGCCGTCGGCACTCCGCTCGCGCCGGAGAACCGCATCGATCGTGCCGAAGCGCTGCAGTGGATGTTCTTTGAGCAGCACGCGTTGGAGCCGAACATCGGCGCGGCCTATTTCTGGCTGTCGCTGGTGAGGGGCGGCCGCGACCTGCAGACCCATTCGCTGGAGGACTGGATGGAGCGCGGCTATGGCGCCCTCCAGGTGATGGAAAACCACCTCAAGACCAACGCCTATTTCGCCGCCCGCCAGCTCACGGTCGCCGACATCGCGCTGTACGGTTATACCCACCTTGCCGACCGCTGCGACTTCGACCTCTCGACCTTCCCGGCGATCCGGGACTGGCTGGAGCGCGTGGAAGCGGCCCCCGGCTTCGTCGCAATGGAGTGGCGGCCGGCCGACATCGAGGACCCCGCCAGCATCGCCGCGGGCGCCTGACGGAGCGATCGCGCTCTGGCGAATAGCGGGCACAAGGGGCTTCCTTGCCGCAATCTCGCCATTTTCGGCGTGCTGGCCGCCGCAATATTGCCGGTTGCCACGGTGAAATTGTTCGATGTCGTGGGTGATTCGCTCGCGCGTTGAAGGATTTAGACCATGATACGGGCGTCCGGCGCGGCGGGCTTTCAAGGCCAACCCGCTACCGTTTCGTCTTCCCGGCTGACCAACGCGGTCGCGGCCTCGCTTGCCGTTGCCGCGCTCTCGCTGAGCCTGATCGTCACCCTGACAGTGCTGTCGACCAAGGCGACCATGGCGATGGGCCTGCCGGTCTGATTCCCGTTTCATCCTGGACACGACTTCAAGGCGCCGCGTGCCCCGCGCCGACCGGCATCGCGACAGGACGTCGATGAAATCACCTGTGGTAGTCGTTGCGATCACCCTGACTGCGGCCATCCTCGTCGCGGCATCGCTGCTGATATTGGTCGGCACGCGCAAGGGCCCGGGGACGTCGACCCTGAACGCGCCCGCGCTGCAACAACGCGTCAAGCACGCGCACTTGGTCTAAAATCATCCGAAAGCTTTGCGCTTGGACGCAAGTCCGCGTTAAGCGCGCCGCGCGGAACCGCATCGCATTGGCGCAACGATCAGTCAGTGTTGCCGCCTTACCTCGTTCAGGGAGGAGCGAGACAGCCCCATGCGGTTCGGATGGCGTGTGATCTTCGGTCCGGCGCTGACGGCAGCGACTGCGCTGCTGACGATGCTTTTCGATCGTTTTGTCCCCACTCCCTCGCCTGCGCCGCTGCTGGTCTGCATCGTGGCGCTTGCCGGCGCGCTCTCGGGTCTCGCGCCCGCCGTCGCCAGCGCAGCCGTCGCCGTCATCGGCGCGGCGCTGCTGTTGCTCAGCCAGCACGGCATTTCCGGCCTTACCACGGCGGATCTGGTTCAGCTCGGCCTCCTGACAATGACGGCCGCGGGCACCGCAGGCATCAACGGCCTGATGCGCGGGCGGCTGCTCGGCATTTTTGCCGCCGAGCGTCAGAGCCACGCCACCGCCGCGCGGCTGTCGGCCGCGCTCGACCAGGCCGATATCGGCATCGTGCTGCTCGATGCCGAGACGCGCGCCGAGTTCATCAACCGCGCGTTCCGCGATTATTTTGCGGTGCCGGACGACATCGCCGACGGCAAGCCGCCATTCATCGCGCTGATGTATCACGGCCGCGACACCGGCGCGTTCGAATTGCCCGAGGACGAGCTCGGCACCTTCATCGCCCAGCGCATGGAGATGGTGCGGATCGGCGATGCCACGCCGATCAACATCGCCTTGCGCAATGGCGAGGTGTTGCGCTTCGTGTGCGCCGCGCTGCCCGATGGCGGGCGCATGTTGAGCTACACGCCCGTGACCGACCTCGTGCGGCATACCGATGCGCCGTCCCGCGCCGACTACTACCGCTCGCTGCGCGATCCCGCGGGCCGCAAGCTGATCCGCTATCTGCGCGTCGCGGAGTAGTGCGCGATTGATCAGCACGTCCATCATCAAGTATGAAGGACGCTCATCGATCGCGGGAATTTCATATGTCGCTCACCATTCGCTCCGTCACGAGGCAGGACTACGAACAATGGCTGCCGTTGTGGGACGGCTACAACGCCTTCTACGGCCGCTCGGGCCCGACTGCGCTCGCCCCCGAAATCACGCGCGTGACGTGGCAGCGCTTTTTCGATGCCTATGAGCCGGTGCACGGATTGGTCGCCGAGAGCGACGGCCGCCTGCTCGGGATGACGAATTATCTCTTTCACCGCAGCACCACCGCGATCGAGCCGTCCTGCTATTTGCAGGACCTGTTCACGACTGAGGCTGCTCGCGGCAAAGGTGTCGGCTCGGCGCTGATCCACGGCGTCTACGAGCGCGCGAAACTCGCGGGAGCCCCGCGCGTCTACTGGCAGACGCACGAGACCAACGTCACGGCGCAGCGCCTGTACGATAAGGTCGCCGAGCGCTCCGGCTTCATCGTCTATCGCAAGATCTTCTGATCCTCGTGATCGCGAGCCCTGTGGATAATTTTGCCTGTCACCCGCGCGTAACATGGCGGGACTAGGGTCTGTTGGGATTCATCTGGAGTTTATCGCGGCCGCGGCCAGATAGATCATTGAAGTGAAGCTCTGGTCGGTCTTGTCGGCGCGCATTGCGATGCGCTTGAATTCCTTGAGCTTGCCGAAGAAGTTCTCG